>NZ_CAAAFS010000344.1:0-9524 GCF_900634755.1 Protofrankia symbiont of Coriaria myrtifolia | reverse complement strand
CCGACCCGAAGCTGTGGCCGGACGGAGAGCCCGTCACTGCGTCAGCCAGGAGAGGATCTCGTTGGTGACGACGTCCGGGGCCTCCTCCGGGAGGAAGTGACCGACTCCGTCCAGCAGCTTCCATTCGTAGCGACCGCTGACATAGCGTCCTGAGCCCTGCGCGGTGGATGGGAGCATGAACCTGTCGAGGCGCCCGTGCAGCTGCAGGGTGGGGGCGGCCACCGAGCGGCGCAACGCGGTGGCGAAACGGGCCCCGTCCGGCCGGAACAGCGACCGGAAAACCCACCGGTGGTACTCCAGTGAGCTGTGCGCGACCCCTGGAATTCGGATCGCCTCCCGATAGCGGGCCTCCGTCTCGGCGTCGGGGTAGCCCGGGCCGCCCCATGCCCGCAGCACCTCACCGACATAGGCCGCGTCGTCGGCGACCAGCAGCCGCTCCGGGCGCCACGGCAGCTGGAAGGTGATCAGATGCCGGCCGGCGACGCCCTGCCCACGCAGGTCCGCCAGCATCTCGTGCCGGGTCCGCAGCGGATGCGGCATGGACAGCACCACCAGCCCGCGCACGAGCCGGGGGCACAGCGCCGCGGTCGTCCAACCGGCCAGGCCGCCCCAGTCGTGCCCGACGATCACAGCGTCCCGTTCACCGAGGGCCCGTACCAGCCCGGCGACGTCGTCGGACAGGGTGAAGGCGTCGTAGCCTCGCGGAGGCTTGTCGCTGGCCCCGTAGCCGCGCAGGTCGGCGGCGACCACCCGGTAGCCGGCGGCGGCGATCCCTGTGAGCTGATGGCGCCAGCCCCACCAGAACTGGGGGAATCCGTGCAGCAGCAGCACCAGCGGGCCCTCGCCGAGTTCGGCCACGTGCAGCCGGGTGCCGTTCGCGGACACGTCACGGTGACGCCACGGGCCATCCACAAGGACGACGCCGGGTTCGGGAACAGCAGCCTCCATCACACGTCAGCATGACAGACGACCGGTTCGGGGCAGCATGCCCGCCGTGCCGGGTGGGCCCAGGATGTCCGCTGGAACGCGTCAGCGGACCGGTTCGACGGGCCGGCCCACCTTCGACCGGTCCGCCTTTGACGGGCCGACTCACCGGCTCGACTGACAAGCCGGCTCGACGAGCGGTTCAGCGAACGGGGACGGTGTCCTCCCGGTGGCTGAGCGGGTGCCCGTCGGAGCGGTGCGCGCTGGCGTGGTTCACACCGGGGGTGATCACCGTCGGATGCTTCAGCCACGCGATGTCGTCCCTGACCGTCTGCAGCGTGCGCTCCGGGGGCGACAGCTTCTTCAGACGGGTGGCCGCGAGCAGGGCCAACAGGGATGCGATGAGCACAAAGAGCAGGGCCGTGAGGAAGTACGACCAGAAACGCTCCACCCCGGCCCAGGTGAACAGCTCACCAAGCCCGATCGTGATCGCGATCAGCGCGCCGAACCCGAGGCCGGCCGCGCCGGCCAGGAGCCCGGCACCGAGCCCGGCGGACACGGCCTGTTTCGACAGCTCCGCCTTCGCCAGGTCGATCTCCTGTCGGACAAGTAGTGATATGTCCCGTGTCGCAACGGCGACAAGCTCACCGAGCGTCGCCTCCCGACCGGTTGGGCGGTCCTGTGTAGGGGTCGGCACCGTTGATCCTCCTTCTGGGCACGGGCTGTCCTCCACCGAACATGGACGCGGCTACCGCTTGGCGCTGGGCACAGCGTCACGGGCCGCCTGACAGCGTCCAGGTCACCACATGGTGCCCGATGGCAACAGCCCAACACATCCACCGCTCATCCATGGTCGTCAAGCGCGGTTGCGGAACGTCCGAGACGGCTGTCGGCCTCCCTGTGGTCCGCGGTTCCCGAGCCGGCGACATCCGGGATCAGTACCGCCTCCGAGCTTCCGAAGCGTTCGCTTCAGAAGCGTTCTCTGCGCAGTCTGCCGTGTCCGGCGTCGGCGCGCGGCCCGGATATGTTGTGATGCCCGTACCCGGCCGGTTCGGGCCGTCCCGACCGGGCCTGATGGACACCGGCGGGCATGATGACCGGACGACGATCATGCCCATCCGTCCCTGGCCGGAACCAGCCGGCGGATGTTTCCGTCTGCCCTGTGTCCCTGTCCCCATCCGCCCCCTGGCCGGGACCGGCCTCATGCTGGCGACCCGCGGTAGGTCGGCAGCATGCCCGTACGTGACCGGATGTCCGTCCGGAAGTGACCCGGTAGCGTACGGACAATGACCGCAGCCGTCGGGTCGGATCCGTTCGCCCTGCTCACCGCCCTACCGGGCGTTCACGACGCGGTCACCGCGGCCCGGTCGTCCGTTGACGCCCTGCTGCGCCACCGGGTCATGCGTCGCGGCAGCGCCGCGGTGACGACCGAGGTGTCGCTGCGGGCCGCGCGGGCATCAGCGGCCCTGGAGGGTCACGACGTCGGGCTGGAGGCCCTGCGCGCGCATCTGAATCGCGCTCTTCCAGCGACGGCGTCCGGATCTGCTTCGGCTGAGGGCTCCGCCGCCGACGACGCCGGGAACGAGGCGACCGGCGGGCAGCCGGGCGACGAACCCTCCCGTGGCATGGCGGGCACCACTGGGACTTTCGGCATCGACGCCACGCTCGGCGCGATCCGGCTTTACGCCGAGCTGGGGACGCTGCGCGGCGCCTGGGAACGAGCCCCGCGACAGGCACTCGCCCGGATGCACGTGCTTGTCGCCCGCGGCCTCGTCGCGGACATCGATCTTGGCCGGCCAAGAGGATGGGAGCACCCCCTCTCGTCCGCGGACCTCTCACCCGCGGGCGCTTCACCCACGGACGTCGACCGCGCCGGTCGACCGACTGCTTCCGGTTCCGCCGGGCAGGTGATTTCCGGCGGCTCGCCCGCCGCGGCGCCCGTCGTGGGAACGGGTGTCGCGAGCGTCGTGGATCCGGCGGACCCCCTCGGCCTGGGGCCAGTACCCTCGCCTGCCGAGACCGCCGCGCGGCTGGGCGGACTCACCGAGCTGTTGCTGGCCCGGACTTCCGCGCCGGCGATCCTCGTGGCCGCGATCGTGGAAGGCGAGCTGCTGACCATCCGCCCGTTCGGCACGTTCGACGGGATCATCGCCCGGGCCGCCGGACGACTGGTGCTCATCAGCCGTGGTCTCGATCCGAAAGCCGTGACCGCGACGGAGGTGGGCCACGTCGAATCCGACAGAATCACCACCAGTGCGACAGCTACCAGCGACGTGACCACCGCTGATACAACCACCAGTAATATGACCTCCGGTAATGTGCCCACCGGCGCCTATGCCGAAGCCGCCCGCGCTTACGCCGGAGCGGGCGCCGAAGGCGTCGGCCAGTGGATCATCTATTATGCCCACGCGTTGGAGCTGGGTGCCCGTGAATCCCTGGCCATCTGCGAGGCCGTCGCCCGGGCGAACTAAGAGTCTCGGAGTCTCGTGGCCGTACCCTCCTTACCTGATCGAAAAATATGATCAATCCTAGGTTAACCATGTGACCAGCATAAATAGCTTAAAGTAATGTAAATTACATACAGTTACATAGTTCGGGTCGCCCCTGCCAGACGTTCGATCACACGGCCTCGCGCCCGGACGTTCACCCAGCATCGGGCGACATCTGCTACGGACGACTCCCAGGCCGGCGGTATCATGCTCGCTCTTCCGCGCTCGGGCCACCAAGCCGTACCCAAGCCACGCCTTCGCCTCGGTGACAATCCTACTACGACCCGGCCACCGAGCCGACAGCCCGCCTCAACAAATTAGCGGATCGGCATCGGCGGGCTGCCGATGCCATCGGGCGTGGATCGATCATTTCCGATCCGAAAAACCCTTTATTAGAACATATTCAGGGCCTGTGGAGAACGAAGTATCCACAGGCCCGATGTGCGTCATGGTGGACGTCCGTTCCCGCTATCCGACGGCTCCCGCCACTCGACGACGGAAGGGCCCTGCCATGACATCCGCACCGCCCGTTCCCATTCCCGCCCCCGAATCCGGGCCGACCACCCGGCCGCTGGTCGTCACCGACGAACCGCCGCTGCTCGACGATCTCCTACGGCTCGCCGCGACGGCCGGAGTGACCGTGGACGCCGTCGCCGACGCCGACCTCGCCCGCCGGTACTGGAACAGCGCCCCGCTCATCCTCGTCGGGGCCGACCGGGTGCCGTCCTGCGTCGCGCTCGGGCTCCCTCGACGCCCGGGCATCGTGCTGGTCAGCTCCGACCTCGACGACGGCGGGGTGTGGGAGGCTGCCGTCCGGCTCGGCGCCGAGCACGTCGCCTTCCTGCCCGACGCGGAGGACTGGCTGATCGGCATCTTCGTCGACGCCACCGAGCCGGACCAGCGGTACGGCACCGTGGTCGGTGTGGTGGGCGGCCGTGGCGGCGCGGGGGCCACCAGTCTCGCGATCGCGCTGACCCTCGCGTCCCTGCGCCGTGGCTGCGACACGGTCCTGGTGGACGCCGACCCACTCGGCGGCGGCATCGACCTCGCCCTCGGCATTGAGGAACGGCCCGGGATGCGCTGGCCGGATCTGGTGTCCGCCCACGGCCGGCTGCCACGCCGGGCGCTGACCGGGACCCTGCCCTCCCTCGGAGAACTCCCCGTACTCTCCTGGGACAGGACAAGCCAGACGACGATCACACCATCCGTCATGACCTCGGCCCTGACCGGCGCCCGACGCGGGAACGATCTCCTGGTGGTCGACCTTCCCCGGTTTCCCGACCTGACCGCCGCCGTGGCCATGCAGATGGCCGAGCTCATCCTCGTGGTCGTGCCGGCCGAGGTCCGCGCGGTCGCCGCCGCCGGCCGGGTGTGCGACACGGTCAACCGGTACTGCGCCGACGTTCGCGTGGTCGTGCGGCTGCCAGGTCCGGCCAGACTGCAGGCCGACGTCGTCTCCGACGCGCTCGGGCTGCCGGTGGCCGGGATTCTGCGACACGACCAGGGTCTCGCCTCCGCGCTGGAACGGGGCGAACCGCCGGGCGGCCGGCGCCGCAGCTCGCTGGCCCGGGTCAGCGGCCAGATCCTCGACGGCCTCGGCCTGGCCCGTTCGGACGTGGCAGCGTGAACGGGCATCCCGCCGCCGAGCGCTCCGCGCCCGGGGCCGAGCCGCACCGCTCCCACGATCACGCCACCGGCCAGCGGAGGGGACCGGAACACTCCTCAGCGCCACCGGCCGCCATCCCCTCCGGCACCGCGGACACCCCGCGCCCCGACGAGGATCTGCTGGCCGGGATCCGTAGGCGGCTGGTCGACTCCGATGGCGCGATGACGTCCGCACGCATCGCGGCGGCTGTCCGAGCTGAAACCGGCCCCGCCGACGGTGACTCGCTGGATCTCTACCGGTCGCTGGAATCCGAGCTTGTCGGCGCCGGCCCGCTCGAGCCGCTGCTGGCCGACCCCTTCGTCACCGACGTCCTGGTCAACGGGCCAGCGGAGGTCTGGGTGGACCGCGGCAGCGGCCTCCAACGGTGCGGGATCACCTTCCCCGACGACGACGCGGTACGCCGGCTCGCCGTCCGGCTGGCCGCCGCGACCGGCCGGCGCCTGGACGCCGCGACCCCGTTCACCGACGCGCGCCTCGGCGACGGCACCCGCCTGCACGCCGTGCTCGCGCCTGTCGCGGTCACAGGTACCTGCCTGTCCCTGCGGATCCCGCGGCCGCGCCCGTTCACCCTGGACGATCTCGTATCGACCGGTACGGTCGCCCCCGCCATGGCCGAGGTGCTGGACACGCTCGTGCGGGGCCGGCTGGCCACCCTGGTCACCGGCGGCACCGGTTCGGGCAAGACGACCATGGTGGGCGCGCTGCTGGGGCGGGTCGACCCCGCCGACCGAGTCGTGATCGTGGAGGACACCGCCGAGCTCGTCGTGGACCTGGCGCACGCCGTCCGTCTGGAGTCCCGGCCGCCGAACATCGAGGGTGCGGGCGGTATCGACCTGCGGGATCTGGTACGTCAGGCACTGCGGATGCGGCCTGATCGGATCGTCGTCGGCGAGGTCCGCGGCGCCGAGGTCGTGGATCTCCTGGTCGCGCTCAACACCGGCCACGAGGGCGGGCCGAGCACGGTGCACGCGAACGCGGCGGCCGATCTGCCGGCCCGGATGGAGGCACTCGCCGCGCTCGCGGGCCTGGACCGGGCGGCCCTGCACAGCCAGCTCGCCTCGGCGGTGCAGGCCATCGTCCACGTCAGGCGGGATCATGACGGAATTCGCCGGTTGAGCGAGATCGGCGTGCTCTTCCGCGACCAGAGCGGGCTTGTGCACGTCCTGGACGCTCTGCGCCTACGTCGGCGTCCGCCGTCACGTGACCCTCGAGAGGCTGAGAACGGCCACGGCCGCGGAGACGAAAGCAGTTACCTGGACGCTTCCCAGGTCGTCGTGGGCGGGGCCGGGGCGCAGATTCTCGACCGGATGCTCGCCGAGCGTGGCGGGCCGCGCCCCGACCTGCTCCGCGCCACCACCGGCGGTCGGTGATGCTGGCCGTGGCACTTGCCGCCGGCTGCTGCGCCGGTGCCGCGGCGCTGGCCGCCGGGCCGATCGGGCGACATCTGCCCCGGGTCCGCGCGGTGGCCACGACACGACCGGAGCGGACCCGGCAGGGCCGCGGAACCGGTGATACGTCAGGCCGCGCCCCGAACGCGCCGGGTCACCGACTGACACGATCGGTGACCCGGCTGGCCGGCCGATCCTGGCTGTCCGTGGCGGTCGCGCTGGTGGGGACGGCCGTTGTCGGTGTGCTTGTGGGCCCGGTGGCCGCCGGCACGGGCGTCGTCTGCGCCGTGACGTTCCGACGGGCTCTGCGGCGCGCCGCGGACCGACGGTGGCGCGGTAGGCAGCGGGCAGACGCGGAGGAGATCATCGCTGCGCTCGCCACCGAGCTCGAGGCCGGCCGGCGGCCCGACGAAGCCCTGCGGGCGGCCGTCGACGACGCTGCCGGCGAGCCGGGCAGACCCGGCGAGCCGGGCAGACCCGGCGAACCCGGCGAACCCGGCGAACCCGGCGAACCCGGCGAACTCGGCGAACTCGGCGAACTCGGCGAACTCGGCGAGCCTGTCGCGCCTGGTCACGGCCGCCGGAGTGCGGCCGGCAGAGGCGTACGCATGCACGACCCGCTGGCGCTGCGCATCGCGCTCGCCCGCCGGACGGACCCGGCCGTCGCGCTCGCGGCGTGTGAAGCGTCGACGTTGCGTCAGCTTGCGGCCGCATGGCGGGTGAGTCAGCACGCCGGTATCCCGTTGGCTCCGCTGGCGAACAGGCTCGCCGCCGTCGTGCGCGCCGAGCGTGAGCGGGACGGCGAGGTCGCCACGGCGCTCGCCGGGCCGCGGGCCTCCGGGCGGCTGGTCGCGTCCCTGCCCGTCGCCGGGATCGCGCTTGGCGTGCTGCTCGGTGTCTCGCCGCTGACGGTTCTTCTGGGTACTCGGGCCGGGGGGCTCTGTCTGGTCGTCGGTCTGGCGCTCGACCTCGCCGGTCTGGCCTGGATCAACCGGCTCACCGAGGTGGCCGATAACCGCGACGCAGGCATGCGCGATCGCAAGGAAGCCGCTTACTTCCAACCACCACAGGGGCCGTCCCGATGACTGTCCAACCGCCGCGGCAGCCGTCGATCGTCGACGGGCCGCCGCACACCTCGCTTGCGCTCACCGCCGGAACGCTGGCCTTCTCCCACCGTGAGATCCTGCTCACCGTTGCCACACTGTGTATGGCGTCAGCATCCTGGCTGACAGGAACAACGACACTACGTGACCATGTACGACGTCGTGTCGCCACCTTCCGCCCGCTTTCCGGTACGACCGCCGTATCGATGCGGTGCTCCCTCGAACAGCGGGCAGCGGACGCGGGGGCGGTGGGCACCGGCCGTACGTCCACAGGTCTGACAGCCGGTGGGCACATGACCGGTGGATGGCGTCCGAACGTGACCGGATCGACTCTGCGACGAGCCGCTTTCAGCGCGGCAGCCGGCCTCGGGCCCGCTGTGATCCTGCCCGTCCCGGTGGGCGTGACCGTCGGGATCATCGTGGGCATGATCGCGGCCCGTCTGCTGGCCTCCATACCGGATCAGGACGCCCAGCGCCGGCAGGCACGTCTCGTCGAGGATCTGCCGCTGGCTCTCGACCTGATCGCGGCCTGCCTGACGGCTGGTGCGCCCATCGTGGCAGCTCTGGACATCGTGGCCGGCGCTGTCGGCGGCCCGCTCGGAACGGAACTGGGCATGGTCAGCCGCAGCCTGCGTCTCGGTGCGTCCATGGCGGAAGCCTGCGGCCGGCTGCTCGGCCCCGAGCCGAGTTCCTCGAGGCCTGCGGCGAAACGGTGGACCAGGCTCGTCCCGGTCGGGCCCGCTCCGGGCGGACTCGGCCGACCGACGGCCACGGCGGAGGCCCACGAGATCGCGGCGTTCGCACGGGCGCTGCACCGCAGCGAGGAGTCCGGCGCCCGCCTGGCCGCGGCCCTGGGACGGCTGGCGGACCAGACCCGCGCCAGACGACAGGAACGCGCGTTGACCGCGGCTCGCAGGGCGGGAGTCACCGCCGTGGCACCACTCGGCCTGTGTTTCCTGCCCGCCTTCGTCGCGCTCGGGGTCGTACCGGTCGTGATGGGAGCCGGCTCGGCCCTGACACTGCCATGATCATTTCTCCGATGGCCGTGTCACCAGGCCGCCGCTGCTCCGTTCGCGCAGGCCGCCCGGGCCTCGAAAAAACTTCCGAGGCCAACCACAAGAAAGGGCAGGAACGAAGCCGAAGAGACGACCGCCGCAACCAACCCGCTCCTGTCCGAGCCCAGAACACTGCTCTCGTATCAGGCAAGTGGCAGCCGGCCGTCCTGTGGACAACAGCGGGTTTTCCACAGGACGGTATCCACCCTCGTCAGAATCGCTGTCAACGCCCCATCATCAAGGAAAGCGAAGCTCCCCGTCCCGCCTACGAGCGGGCATCCACCGCATGCCGGTAACCGAACTGGAGGCCGCCTGCCATGACCCCGCCCCGCTCATCGAGAATGTCTCCCGTCATACATTCTCTTGTCATCCGGTGGATGATACTGCTGATCGTAGCGTTCACGCGGTCGACGACCGATGCCTCGCGCCGGCAGCTGACCAGCAGCCGGGCGGTGTCGGCCACGGCCCGGTCCGACAGAAGGAACGACGCGGGAATGTCGACCGCCGAGTACGCGGTCGGTACGGTCGCCGCGGTCGGGTTCGCCGCCGTCCTGTATGCGGTGATCAACAGTTCGGCGACCAGGACGATGCTTGCCAACCTGGTCAAGCAGGCGCTGTCCGCCCCCTTCTGACAGGCGGGCCGAGCCAGTGTGTGGCCTGCGGATCCCCGGTCGTGGCACGAGCCGCGACCGGGGGCGAAGAACCTCCGACGGCGGCCAGGCAACAGCCGAACTGGCGGTCGCGATACCGTCCCTGGTCCTTGTCCTGCTGATCGCGATCTGGGTCGTCAGCGCCGTGTCGGTGCAGGCGCGGTGTGCGGAAGCGGCGCGCATCGGCGCCCGGGCCGCCGCCCGCGGAGAAACCGACGAAATGGTCCGCACCTGGGCCGGGCGTAACTA
>NZ_CAAAFS010000343.1:0-3113 GCF_900634755.1 Protofrankia symbiont of Coriaria myrtifolia | reverse complement strand
GGCGGGCTGCTCCCCAGGGCTCCACGATTTCCGTCAGCCATGCCATGGATTCCGTCATCGTCCAGGTCAGATTTCAGGCCCGGGCCACCGGGGTACTGGCAGGACTTGCTCCTCCGATCGAGATCACCATGTTCTCCACCGCACCCGCGGAGGCAGTGGAAAACATCACACAGGATTTCACAACCAGCAGTCAGTGAACACAGAAAAGAAATTTTGAATATGCGTCACAAATGGTTGCGGAAAATATTTTCACACCAAGCCAACAAGCCCTCCGGAAGCACTCTTCAGCTGTCTGGCAGCATGGACGCACAGCACGCCTCCGGTATTACGGACGCAGGTTCGGCCACCATACTCACACTTTCCACGTTTCTGGTTCTGGGGACGTTCACCGGTGTCGTTCTGGCGGTCTCGGCAACCGCTGTCTGCCGCGGGCGGGCCGCGGGCGCGGCGGACATGGCGGCGCTCGCGGCCGCGGGTGATTCCTCTGGTGACCCGGCCGTCATGTGCGGGCGGGCACGCGCCATCGGGCTTGCGAACCACGGCCGCCTCCTGTCGTGCACGATCTCAGGGGACACCGTCGAGGTCGCGGTGGCCGTCGAACTCCCGGGAGCGCTCGCCGCCCTCGGGCCGCTCGTCGCCAGGGCCCGCGCCGGCCCGACGAACAGCGCCTCCAGCGGGGGAAGCCACGACGAAGGAAGCCACGGTACGGAAGGCTCATCGTGGGTCCCGTCGGCGGCCGCCATCCCCACGGCGCCGATGCGCTCACCGGCTGTTCGATCAGCTCGGATCGAGCCGGCGCAGGACGGCGTCGAGCAGCCGGCGGGCGGCCGGCTTGTCCAGGGGCTCGTTGCCGTTCCCGCACTTCGGCGACTGCACGCACGACGGGCAGCCGGCCACGCACTCGCAGGCCGCTATCACCTCCCGGGTCGCACGCAGCCACGGCCCGCCGCGCAGAAAGCCTCGCTCGGCGAAACCCGCGCCGCCCGGATAGCCGTCATAGACGAACACCGTGGTGAGGGAGGTGTCCGGATGCAGCGCGGTCGACACTCCCCCGATGTCCCACCGGTCGCAGGTCGCGAACAACGGGAGGATGCCGATCGCCGCGTGCTCGGCCGCGTGGACGGCACCGGGGACGGCGTCCTCGTCGATCTCCGCCTCGGCCAGCAGCCCCTCGGACACCGTGTACCAGACCGCCCGCGTGCGCAGATGCCGCGCGGGAAGATCCAGCGGCTCATCACCGATCACTCGTCCGCTGCCGGTCTGACGCCGCTGGTAGGACACCACCTGGCTGCTGACCTCGACCGTTCCCAGGTGGAGCTCGACATCGCCGGCGATACGGGAGCGGATCGACTCCACCACCCGGATGTCGGTGTCCTCCCGGGCCACCGTCGTCCAGTCCGGTGTGGCTGCCTCCACGAGCGCGACCGCCGCGTCCAGATCGAACTCGATGACCAGGTAGGAGCCGCCCTGATGCAGGTAGACGGCGCCGCGGTGCACCGTCGAGTGCGACGTGGCGGCGTCCACCGTGCCGAGCAGACGGCCGGTGGACGCCTCGACGATCCGTACCGGCGGTCCGCCGACACCGCGGATGTCCACCTCCGGGCGGTGGCGGTGCGTCCAATACCAGCCTGCGGGCCGTCGCCTCAGCCGGCCGCGGCGTACCAGGTCGTCGACCGTGGGACGAGCCAGCGGCCCGAAAAGATCGAGATCGTCCTCGGTCAGCGGCAGTTCCGCGGCCGCGCACTCCAGATGCGGGCCAAGCACGTAGGGATTGTCGGGGTCGAGCACGGTCGCCTCGACCGGCCGGCCGAACACGGCCTCGGGATGATGCACGAGATACGTGTCGAGAGGATCGACCCGGGCGACCAGGACGGCGAGAGCTCCCGCGCCGTCTCGACCGGCCCGGCCGGCCTGCTGCCAGAGCGAGGCCAGCGTGCCCGGATAGCCGGTGATCACGGTCACGTCCAGCCCGGTGATGTCGACACCCAGTTCGAGCGCGTTCGTCGCGGCGACGCCGAGCAGCCGCCCCGATCTCAGGTCCGCCTCCAACGCCCGGCGTTCTTCGGGCAGGTAGCCCGCGCGGTAGGCCGCAACCCGCTCCACGAGGTCCGCCGACACCTCGGACAACGCCCTGCGCGCCGACTGCGCGATCACTTCCGCGCCCCTGCGCGACCGCACGAACACGAGCGTGCGCACGCCATCGGCCACAAGATCCGCGAGCAGGTCCGCTGCCTCGGCGGTCGCCGAGCGACGGACCGGTGTGCCGCCAGGGCCGCGAACCGGGGGGTCCGGTGGCTGCGCCTCGACGGCCACGGGCGCCCCCGATGCCCATCCAGCCGATGTTTCCGCTGGTTGGGACTTCGCCGGTTGGAGCGATGTGGGCTCCGCTTCCGCGCGGGCGGCAGGCCCGGCGGAAACCAGGTCGGCGGAAACCGGGTCAGAGGTGGTCGGATCGGCGGAGAGCGGGTCGGATACGGCCGCTCCGGCGGAGAGCGGCCTGGAAACAGCCGGGCCGGGATACGGCGGAGCCGACGGTGGCCGGGCCGATGGTTCGGATGGCGGGACCGATGGTTCGGGCGAGGAGCCGAACGAGGAGGACGTCTGCCACGCATGTGCCTGCCATGGATACGACAGGGGTGGTTCGTACAGTGCGAAGCTCATCGCGCCTCTCGGGGAGGCGTCCTCCTCGACCGCCCGCACGTCGAGCCCGGTCAGGCGGCCGGCGGCATTCGCCGGCTCCGACACCGTTGCCGAGGCCAGGAT
This sequence comes from Protofrankia symbiont of Coriaria myrtifolia, assembly GCF_900634755.1. NCBI lineage: Bacteria > Bacillati > Actinomycetota > Actinomycetes > Frankiales > Frankiaceae > Protofrankia > Protofrankia symbiont of Coriaria myrtifolia. The sequence goes on along the minus strand of NZ_CAAAFS010000343.1, from coordinate 350 downwards.
GAACACCGGCGCCGAACCGTACCGGGCGCACACCCGCCGTAGCCTCCGCAGGACGTGCGCGACGTGGGAACCGAAGACGCCCCGATAACCGTGGCACTCGTCGACCACCACGTACCGAAGGCCCCGGAGAAAGGTGCTCCACCGTCGATGAGAAGGCAGTATGCCCCGATGCAGCATGTCGGGGTTGGTCAGCACGAACGTGGCGTGGGCACGGACCCAGTCGCGTTCGTACGCCGGCGTGTCGCCGTCGTACGTGGCGGCGCGCACCCCTGTCAGCGTGAGCGCGCGAACCGCGCGGAGCTGGTCGTTGGCCAGTAACTGGTCAGGTCTGGTAGATCGTTTGTTTTTGG
>NZ_CAAAFS010000342.1:0-2413 GCF_900634755.1 Protofrankia symbiont of Coriaria myrtifolia | reverse complement strand
CACTAGAGGGTGAGCAGATCGGCGACATCGCGTTCCTTGAAGCTGACGCGGCCGAGTTCCAGGCGGCTGATCTTCGATTCGGAAGCCCGGATGCTGTATCCGGCGGCTTCCCGACTGATGCCCTTGCCTTCACGTAATCGACGCAGCTGGGAGCCCAGGACGATACGGCGCACCGTGGGGCCACGGTGTAGGTCACCTGTTGTCACGACGGCTCACCTGTCGTCACGTCCTGGCCCTTTCGCAGACATAATTCTGGCAGCGTCCCGGTTGGTATCTTCGGTCGTCAGGGTCCCTCCGGATATGTGCAGGGATTCTATCGTCGCGTGTCACGGGTACGGTGTGCTGTCCGGAGTTTGGCGGCGTACCTGTCTGTTTCATCCGCTTCGCTCGTTTCGTTCATGTCGTCTTCGCCGGCTGTCACGCCCGCTGGGCAGCCGATCATGCCGTCTGCCCGGGGCCCCGACCGGGCCTGTCGGGCTCGGCCGGGGAGGCCCTGCTGGCCAGGGGACCGACGGGTCGGTTGGCTGATCGGTGGCCAGACCGCCGTTGGCCGCTGACCAGGCCACCGGCCGGACGGCCGGCTGACCCCGCTGCCGGTGTGGCGGGATTCCGCTCACTCCGGCTCCCGGCCGGCGCGGCGGCGTATCCCGGCGGCGATAGCGCCAAGAAAAATCCGCGCGACAAGGCCGATCACGACGAGATTACCGATCATCTGGATCATGGTGATGATGCGGGCCGTCTGGGTCACGGGGGCAATATCGCCGAAACCGACGGTGGTGAACACGGTGAGTGTGAAGTACAGGGCGTCCGTGCGCGTCATCGCCTGGGTGAATGCGCAGGCCTGTTCGCGGCCGAGCACGAAGTAGGTTCCCGCAAAGATCAGCAGAAACAGTGGGAGGGACACGGCGAAGGCCTCCGCGGCGCGCAGCCCGGGGTAGGCGGACCGAGCGATCCGCCGGATCTGGACACCGATGATGCCGGCGAACGCCAGCAGGGCGACGGCCAGCGCGATCCCCAGGCCCGCGTGCACGCCGTCCCTGTAGGGCCGGTCGAAGGGAAGCAGGTAGTACAGGAGCAGCAGGGCGACGAGGCTCAGGGCCGAGCGCGCCATGGCGCGTGCGATGAGTACGCGCTGGCCGGGCGGCGGCCGGGTGGCCTCGCGCCGGTGTTTCGGCGGGGCCTCGCGCACGTTTTTCGTGATCACGGACTGTCCTGGACGAGGGCGGCGCGGCCGGCCGCCATGGCAGGGCCTGGCAGGCAGTCGGTCACAGGCTCCTCCGCGCCCTGGGGATCACGATCGGTGCTCAGGCCGTCGACCGGCCGCGAACCGCGGGCAGGGCTGGGTCCCCGCCGATGGTGACCCGACATCGCTCGCGGGGTTGATCGGAATCCGAGCCCCGTCGGTGGCTGGGGCCGCGGCAGGTGCGTCTGCCGCGGCCCCAGCCGCCAGCCATGAGCATACGGTCACCAAAAGATCGCATCCGGTGACTGCGAGTCAATGTGAGGTGGGTACGTCAGGCGGTGAAGGTGAGGGAACAACCGCGATCGGACGTGCTGGCCTGGTCAGGAGAGCGGAACACCGCGGGGGAAGGGCCCTGGCGGGGGCGCCTCGTCAGGCCAGCCCCCCGGACGAGAGGGAGAGCACCGGCGACGACAGCCAGTATCTGCAGGACCGGGGAGTGGATGACGGACGTCCAGTGGATGCCCAGGTGGATGTCGTGGTGGCCGTCGCGCCACCTGGCGGCACCGGTCAGCCAGTCCGTCAGCGTCCGCGGCAGCCATCCATCGCCGCGGGTGGTGGGCGTCCGCGCCCAGGTCGAGTGATCGGCGTCCCCGCTGTTGGAGATCCCGCCGATGGGCATGAGCGGTGGGTGGATGACAGCCGTCCGCGTTGCCGGGCTCTGTCGCACCGGGCCCCGTAGGGCGGAGCTGCTGGTGCCGGCGGCACCGCCCGCGGTGACGCTCGCGTTCGCCGTCCCCTGCCCGGTCGTGGCCGCTGCTCGCCCGGTCGGGCCGGTCGGGCCGGTCGTTCCGGTCGGCTTCGAGGGTGCGCGCTGGCCGCGGCTCGCCGACGATCGAGGCCGCGCCGTGGGCTGTGGCCTGGACGTCTGCGCCACCGTCTGGGTGGAGGAAGTCCGCGGCGGTGTCACCGCGGCCGAGGCCGCGACGGACGGCGAGCCGGCCGGCGCCGTGGTGGGCGGCCTGGACGGCGAAGCCGGTGGCTTCGTCGGGGCGCTGGTGGGCGGTTGGGCTGTTCCGCTGGGGCGGGCGCAGGCGAGGTCGCTGCCGGCTTCGTCGGTGCCGGTTTCGTCGGGACGGTGGTGGCGGGCGGCTGGGTCGCTTCGCTGGGGGCCGGCTGCGGGGTTGCCGGCGCCCTCGGCGACGGCAACCCCGCAGCCGGCCCCCAGCGAAG
>NZ_CAAAFS010000341.1:0-24847 GCF_900634755.1 Protofrankia symbiont of Coriaria myrtifolia | reverse complement strand
GGCCGGGTGAGCGCGAGCCCGGTCGCGGTGGGCGGGGCGGACGTCCACGGCCTGCCCGCGGCCGGGGGCGTCGCGCCGTCGCCCGGGGCAGGCGCCCCGGAGGGGGTCGCCATCGCGCCAGGTGGGTTCGTGCTGCCGCTGGGGGTGACCCGCATGGCGACGGCCATGACCAGACCGGTGGTCACACCGAGCGCGATGCCGGCGACCACAGTGATCAGCGCGAGCTGCCAGCGGCGCAGGGCGGTGGTATATCCGGCGCCAGGGCGCCCGCCGCCGTAACGTCCGCTGCCGGGCCGTCCGGGCGGGGCCCCGCCCGCGCGGCCGGCGGGCCCACCCGGACGCTTCGCCACGCGCGGGGGCCGCACACGATCGGCCGCGGGAGCGGCCGCCGCCGATGGCGGCGGCGGTGGCTGGGGGGCGACCATGACCCGCCGGGTGACCTCGTCCGCCAGGTCGGCGCTGTCCGGATAGTTCCGGACGATGCCGGTGACGAGCTCGACAGCGGTGGGCCGTCTGGCCGGGTTCCGGTCGAGAGCGCGCCGCAGCAGCACCGTGAGGCCTTCCGGTATGCCGCGCAGGTCCGGCTCCTCCCGCAGCATGCGCAGGGCGGACGCGGTGGGTGTGTCCGCCGCGAACAGGTGGCGGCCGGTCGTGGCGAACGCCACACACATGGCCCAGGAGAAGATGTCGGCCGCGGGGCCGGCCCGTTCGCCGCGCAGTTGCTCCGGGGCCATCCAGGCGACCGTTCCGATGATGTGGCCGGTCTGGGTGTGCTCGGTCGTGTCGATGGCGTGGGCGACGCCGAAGTCGATGACCTTCGGCCCGTCCCAGGCAAGCAGGATGTTGGACGGTTTGAGGTCGCGGTGCACCAGCCCGGCGGCGTGGATGGCGGCGAGGGCGTCGGCGAGGCTCGCGGCGAGGTCGACGAGCATGGACCCGCTCAGCCGCCCCCGCTCGCTGACGGCCGCCGAGAGGCTCACGCCGTCGACGTACTCGGTGGCCATCCACGGGTGTTCCGCGTCGACGTCGGCGTCGCGGACCTCCGCGACGAACCTGCCACGGACGCGGCGCGCGGCCGCGACCTCCCGGCGGAACCGTTCCCGGAAGTCCGCGTCACCAATCAGCTCCGGCCGGATGACCTTCACCGCCATGGGGTGGCCATCCTCGTCGAAACCAAGGTAAACAGCGCCCATCCCGCCGGCACCCAGTCGTCCCTGGAGCCAGTATCTCCCGACTTTTCGGGGATCAGCGTCGGTCAGCGGCGCCAGCACGTCCGCTCCTCTCCTGCGACTTCCCCACCCTGGGGATCACGCTACCGAGTTGACGGGCATTGTGGCTGTGAGCGCATCAACTTTCCCGAGTGGGAACAAAACTGGTCACCACGTTCAAACGTACGATTGATCACATCCTCTTGTCGCTGCCGGACCGGCGTGTAAAGGTCGTGTACAGATAAAGGGTTCGCAGGTGGTCGGACCGGTTCCCTGATATTAGGAATCAGCTGGCCCGGTAGGGCCGGGGGCGTCGTGCCACCGACAGGTCGTGGACGGCGTGGTCATGTTTTTCCGGTGCGTTTGCCCCCGGTCGGACGCGGCTGCCGCGGAAGCCGCTCGGGGAGGTCCGGAAGGCCCAGCTTCCCGGGGTGTGCGGTAGCGTGCGAAGCGTCGGTGTCCGGGTCCGCCCGGGACTTCCAGAGCCGTCCGGGTAAATACGTTCCGTTTCGTATCCGGAAGCCCACGGGACTGCCCGTGGTGTCGCTTCCCACCGTCCGTCCCCGTGCTGTGGCGTCGTCCGGTGACGGTGTTTTCGGTCACCTGTCCCGCTGTGATGAAACCGGTTTGTGGCATATGCCGCACCCAGGCCGCCGCCGGCGTCCGCGGCTGAGCGGACAAGCAACGCCCGCTGCCCGATCCCGAACTCCATAGCGATGTCCAGCCAGCCCCGCAGGCCGCGTGGCCAGGCCGGTCGCCGGTGCCGGCCACCCCGCCATGGTGGGCCGACGGCGGCGCGTAGCGCACGGATCTCCTGGCTACACATGGTGGCCGCGCTGCGGATAGGACGGACCCGTACGTTGCTGGAGAAAAGCATTCCTCCATACTGTTTGACTGAACCCGAAGACGGACGAACAAGTCGACGTAAGGGATGTCGGTCACGTGATGCTTTGGGCGTATCAGCCGTTGTCCTCCGGTGGGCCGGCCAGCCGGTCGTTCGCCGGCGCGGACCAGCCGTCCGCGCCGAGATGGCGACGCGGCGGAGGAACCGGGTGGGGTACGGCGGCGAAGCCGCTTTGCGTCACGCATAGTGGCCGTCACGGCTTCCCGGTGGATCAAAGAGAGCGCGATTGTACCGCTTTCGCTCGGGTGGTCCGGAAGCCGGTCCGGCAGGCCCGGTGGTCCGGCTTCCCGACGGGACCAAGGTTCTGTGATCATGATTCTGTTGGCCATGGGACCGCGGTCCGGAAGGCTCGCAAGCCGCTTCGGCGGACCCGACATCCCAGGCTGTCGGGAGATCTCAGCCGGCTGGCGCCGGTCGTCACCGAAGTTGTCCGGGAAAGCTGGCCGAACCGGTTGCCGGACATCGTTGCCAAGTAATTTGGAAGGCTTTGCCCATCGGAGTACTATTTTTGTATCGTATCGTCGGTATGAGATTTTCCACGCCGCCGGACAGGTCCGGGCATCTCGTCATGAAGGCCGTTTCCAGGATGACACGAACCCTGACATTTCACCGAGCCGTCCGGACGGGCGGGTTTCGCGGTCGGCCGCCCTGCCGCCGGGAGGCGACCTGATGGGGCGGGGACGGGCGGATTCCGACCAGGCCGTGGGTCGGCCGTGGCTGCTCTATCTGACGGCCGGCACCGTTCTCATGATCGGATACTGGCTGACACCCGTCGGTGATACGGGGCGGGCGGCGCTCTACTGCCTGATCGGCGTGTCGTCGGTGGTGGCGGTCCTCATCGGTGTTGTCCGGTTCAGGCCCACGCCGCGGCTGCCCTGGCTGTTGCTGGGAGCCGGCCAGGTCGTGTACGTGATCGCCGGCATGACCTGCTGTCTGCTGTACGACGTACCTGGCATCATGGATTTCCGGACCGTCTCCGACGCCTTCTTCCTTCCTGCTCCGCTACCCCTTCGTGGTTACGGGCCTGGTGCTGCTCGCCCGGTACCGCACCCCCGGGCGTGACCTACCTGGTCTGCTGGACGCCGGAACGTTCGCGGCCGCCGTGACCATGTTGGCGTGGGTCTATCTCATCGGGCCCCGCGTCCGCGGCGGCCCCGGCTGGCTGGGTGAGGCCGTCCCGTTGCTCGGGCACCCGGCCATGGATCTCGTCCTGTTCGCGGTCGGGCTCAAACTACTCCTGGGATCCGGCCGTCAACCGTTGGCTCTCTTCCTGCTCATGGGAAATCTTGTGGCAGTCATGACGGCGGACACCCTGTACGGCCTGCAACGGTTGAACGGCGCCTACCAGCCGGGAAACATCCTGGACGTGATGTGGCTTGCCGGTTCTCTCGCGCTGGGCGCGGCGGCGCTGCATCCGACAATGGCCCGTATTGCCGACCAGGCTCCGGCCGGCGACGTCGGCCTCGGCCGATGTCGCCTTGCCGTTCTGTTCGGTGCCGCCCTGGTCGCACCTGTCACAATGCTGGTGCAGTACGCCCGCGGGATCACCCACGACATTCCGGTGATCGCCGTGACGTACGCCCTGATGTTCCTGTTGACGATCGCCCGGATGACGGTCCTGCTCTCCGACCAGCGTCGGCTGGCAATCACCGACGCACTGACCGGCCTGTACACCCGCCGTTTTCTTGAGGCGGAACTGCCGATAGAGCTCGCCCGGGTACGCCGTACCGGCGGCCTACTGGCTCTCTTCATCATAGATGTCGACCATTTCAAGGCGATCAACGATCATTACGGTCATCCAGCGGGTGACCGGGTGCTTGCCGAAATCAGCGTCCGGCTGCGCGGGACCACCCGCCTGGGCGACGTACTCGCCCGTTATGGCGGTGAGGAGTTCGCGTTGCTGGCCCCCAACGTCCATTTGGACGAGCTCAGCGTGGTCGCTGAACGGATGCGGACCAGGGTGGCCGCCAGCCCGATCACGGTGAATGCCGACATCTCGCTTTTCGCCACCGTGTCGGTGGGCGCCTGCGCCTTTCCCGTGCATGTATCGGACCAGGTGGAGCTGGTCGGTATGGCGGACCGGGCCCTGTACAGAGCCAAAGCGCTGGGACGGGACCGCACCGTGGTATGGGACGACGTCGCATCAGCCACAGCCGTGCCCGGGGACGGGCCCAGCAGCGCCGCCGACAGCCGAGAGGCCCGAGAAACCCGGGAGACCCGGAACGCGCATGACATCCGCACCACAACCGCGTGAGGCCGTTGGCGTCGGGATCGGGAACCCGGGAATACGAAAATACGGCGAACCTGGCGGACACGGATATACACGGGGAGACGCAGGAAAGCCCGACCGGGTCCGGCAGCCGTTGCCGCATCCGCGGTCCGCTGACCGAAGCGGACATGCGACCAGCTGACCGTACGCGGTCAGCTGACCGGCCGTTTCATGCCCGGTCACGCGGCGGCCGAGGTGGACTTACGTCCAGGCGAACTTATTCGTACCAGTTCCGATGGCGGCGCCGCCACATGACGGTGAGGACGGCCGCGCCGGTCACCGCCGTACCGGCCACACCGGCCGCCACGGCCCGGGTGGCGCCGGGATTGTCCGCGGCCCGGCTGCGCGTCGTCCGTATCACCTGGCCCGTGGATTCCCGGATTTTTCTGGTGCCCGCGGCAATCTGCGGATTCTGGCCGGCCCGGTGCACCAGTTCGTCCGCGGTCTGCCTGGCCCGATACGCGCCGGCCGAGGCCCTGTGTGCCGTTATCGACGCTTTGGGTCCGAGCTCACCCGCATATCCGGCGAGTCGGGTGCGGGCGCCGGCCGTGCCGCTGACTACTCGTTCCCGGGCGTGGGTCACGGCGCTGCGGGCGTCCTCGGCGGTCCGTCCAGCGACCCGGCCCGGACTTACCCGCTCCGATAGCAGACCGAGTTCTTCGCTGAGCCGGGACCTGGTCAGCTCGATGTCCGTTCTGATCTTGTCCGGATTCTCGCCCATGAACGTGCTCCCGTTCTCCTCGATACTCGCGACCGTGCGACAGCGCGGAAGCTCCCGCTCGGACCGGAATCCGCTCGGGCGGGAGCCACGTGGCGGCGTGGCCGTGTCGGCGGTCGGGCATCACAAGCCCGATCTTGGAAATACCCGGGGACGACAGAATTAATCGGCAATACGGCCATTGGCCCGCGGGCCGTGGCCCGGCCAGCGGGCCCGATCAGTAGGCCCGGGCGACGATGCAGACCAGGTCGGACTCGTCCCCGCTGTCCGGGAGCGTTCCGTCCGGCCGCTGGATGCAGCGGACGGTCAACGACTCCTCGGCGAGCTTGGCCTCGCCGCCGTCACCGACGGCGGCCCACGGCAGGCGGGCGAAGCCCACCGACGCCGCCTCGACCGCCTCGGCGAGGTCCGACACGTCGCGGGTGCGGGCGTCACGAGCGGCCAGGGCCGTGTCGTACATGTTCTGCTGGACGTCGTCCAGCAGCGCGGGCACCCGGGCCAGCACGTCGTCGAGCGGTACGGTGATCTTCTCCGAGGTGTCGCGGCGGGCCAGGGTGATGCTGCCGGCGGCAAGGTCGCGCGGGCCGATCTCGACACGTACCGGGATGCCCTTGAGCTCGGCGTCGGTGACCCGCCGGCCGAACGACAGGCCGGGGCGGGCGTCGAGCTGGACGCGCACCCCGGCGGCCTGCAGCCCCTCGGTGATCTGGGAAACCCGCTCGAGGAGCGCCGCGTCGTCCCGGACGGGTAGCACGATCACCTGGACGGGTGCCAGCCGCGGGGGTATCCGCAGCCCGTTGTCGTCACCATGCGCCATGATCAGACCGCCGATCATGCGGGTCGACGAGCCCCACGACGTCGTCCACGCCAGGTGCCGCTGGCCGTCGGCGCCCAGGAAGTCGATGTCGAAGGCGCGCGCGAAGTTCTGCCCGAGCTCGTGGCTGGTCGCCATCTGCAGCGCCTTGCCGTCGCCCATCATCGCCTCGAGGGTGAGGGTGTTGATGGCGCCGGCGAACCGTTCCTTCGCGGTCTTGCGGCCGACGAGGACAGGCAGTGCGAGCACCGAGGTCATGAACTCCCGGTAGACCTCGAGGTGGATGCGGCGGGCGTAGGCGGCGGCGTCCGCCTGGTCGACGTGCGCGGTGTGCCCCTCCTGCCAGAGGAACTCGCTGGTGCGCAGGAACAGCCGGGGGCGCAGTTCCCAACGCACCACGTTCGCCCACTGGTTGAGTAGCAGCGGCAGATCGCGGTAGCTCTGCGTCCACTTCGCCATGTACTCGCCGATCACGGTCTCGCTGGTCGGGCGGACCACCACCGGCTCTTCCAGCTCCTTGCCGCCGCCGTGGGTGACGACCGCGAGCTCCGGGCTGAAGCCCTCGACGTGCTGGGCCTCCCGGCGCAGGTAGCTTTCCGGGATGAACAGCGGGAAGTAGGCGTTGACCGCCCCGGTCGCCTTGATCCGGGCGTCCACGTCGGCCTGCATCCGCTCCCAGATCGCGTAGCCGTACGGTCGGATGACCATGGTTCCCCGGACCGGGCCGTTGTCGGCCAGTTCAGCTTTGGCGAGCACGTCCTGATACCAGCGAGGGAAGTCCTCGCCGCGGGGAGAGAGTATGGCCACCCGCCCACGATATTGCCTGGCCGTCCCGTGCGGTCCACCTGCCCGGAGGCGATGTGGCCGTCACGGTTCGCGGCCAGGTCACGGCTAGGGCTAGTGGGACGGCCTGGCGTCACACGCGCCACGGCGCCGCGTGCGCCGTCTCTACCGCTTACCTCTGCTTACCTCTGCACGCACTTACCTCTACACGTACCTCTACATGCGCTACACGGCCGGTCCGGCCAGGTCTTCGGGGCTGTCGCCGTAGCATCCTGGTCTTTCTCGGAAGACCAGTGACAGGTCGACGTCACCGTGGAAACTCACCAGCGCGGCCTGCGGCGGCACCATGATCATTGCGGATGTCAGGTCGGACGCGGTCGCTCCGGTGCTGAGAACGAGTTCGTGGTCGACCAGTGGGCCGTGCCGCACCGTCACCACCTCGGCGAGCGAGGCCGGCGCAGCGGCGGGTATGCCTCGGGGTTCGGGAACAGGGTCGCCGTCGGTGTCCATGTTCGGGCCTCCTCGATGTGAAGTTAGCAATCCGGTCCGATGCGTTCGCGGCCAACTGTGTGGTCCTTTTTCCGGCCAACTCGAAACGATTTACGAATTACGCTCTTCAGCACCATTTCCTGGGATCGGCACTGTTTGCTTCGGGCTGGCCGGCTTGTTGCCGGATGCTCACGGAATCTTATCTTGCTTTATAGCAAATACCGAGGAAGGTCGGTCGGCCCGGGGCTCCGTTCGCTGGGTGGGCTATCCGCCGGATGGGCTGCGCACGCCGGGCCAGGCCTGTTCGCCGGGCAGGGCGTACACACCGGGCGCGACCGCGACGACGAGGCCGTCGTCGAGCAGGCCGTGCAGCGCACGGCCGCGCTGTACGGGCTCGTCCCACACGGTGTCCAGGACGTCCTGCGGCACCGGGACGGGTGACTCGCGCAGCACCGCGAGCAGCTTTCCGCGTACCTGCCGGTCGGTCCCGGCGTAGCTCTGCGTGCGTCGGCCCGTGTCCGCGGCGGCCGGGCTGCCCGCCCGCCGCCAGGCGCACTCCCGCCGCAGCGGGCAGGCCTCGCACCGGGGGGTACGCGCGACACAGAGCAGCGCACCGAGCTCCATGAACGCGGCGCTGGCCTGAGCCGCGCTCTCTGCGTCGTGGGGCAGCAGGGACTCGACCAGTTCGAGGTCCCGGCGTGACACGGCCGTTCGCTGGTCGTCGCGGCCGTTGACGGCCCGGCCGACGAGCCGCCGGACATTGACGTCGATCACAGCGTGGCGCTGACGGAAGGCGAACGCGGCGACCGCTCTGGCGGTGTAGGTCCCCACTCCCGGCAGCCGAAGCAGATGCTCCAGGTCGTCGGGAACCAGCCCATGGTGCTCCTCCGTGATGGCCACCGCGGCCTGGTGCAGCCGCAGCGCCCGGCGCGGATAGCCCAGGCGCCCCCACATGCGGACGGCCTCGCCGGCCGGCTCCGCGGCGAGCGCCGACGGGGCGGGCCAGCGGTCCAGCCAGGCCTGCCATGCCGGCAGCACCCGGTTCACCGGCGTCTGCTGCAGCATGATCTCGCTGACGAGAACCGCCCAGGGGCTCGCCTCCGGGTGCCGCCAGGGGAGGTCACGGGCATGGGTCGCGTACCACTCGAGGACGGCGTCGGCGAACGCCGTCGAAGCCCCGGGGCCGGGCCTGGCAGCCGTGGCGGCCACGGGTGCCACAGCGGCCGGTTCGGCCGCGTCGACCGACACCGCGTCGGCCGCATCGGCTACGGCGGCCGCATCGGCCGCGGCAGTGGTCACGGATGCCGAGGTGGCCGTGGGAGAGGCGGTGGATGCCATCCCCGCCATCCTGGCATGGCCGCCGGCCGGGCAGGCCGGGGCCCACAGGTGGGCTGGGCCGCGCGGCCCACCGCCATCGGTCGGCGGTCATCGGCTGGCGGCGCGCGTGACGCGAACGGACGCCCGTCTCCGCGCTGTCCAGCGGTTCACACGGACACGTGAGGGTGCACCATGCGGTGCTTCACATGCGGCCGCACACAGCCGCTCCGGTCTACACGTAGCGTTCGAGGATGCTGGATTCGGCGAGGCGGGAGAGCCCTTCGCGGATGGCCCTCGCGCGCGCCTCGCCGACGCCCTCGACGGCCTGCAGGTCGTCCACGCCGGCGGCCAGCAGCTTCTGCAGGGTGCTGAAATGGTCGACGAGCCTGTCCACCACCAGCCGTGGCAGCCGGGGCACCTTGGCCAGCATGCGGTAGCCGCGGGGGCTGACCTGGCTGTCGAGCACGTCCGCGCCGCCGGAGAAGCCCAGCGCGCGGGCGAGCACGGTCAGGTCCAGCAGCTCCGTCGACGACATCGCGGACAGCTGCGCCAGCACCTCGGCGGCGGTACCGACCTTGCCCCCGGACGGCAGGTAGTCACGGACGGTGAGTTCCCGCTCGGTTTCGACTCCCGCCATCAGCTCCTCGAGCTGGAGGGAGAGCAGCCGGCCGTCGGTTCCCAGCTCGACGACGTAGCCCTCGATCTCGTCGGCGATGCGGCGGACCATCTCCAGGCGCTGACTGACCGATATCGCGTCACGAACGGTTACCAGATCTTCGATCTCGAGCGCGGAGAGCGTGCCGGCGACCTCGTCCAGCCGCATTTTGTAACGCTCAAGGGTGGCCAGTGCCTGGTTGGCCCGGGACAGGATCGCGGCCGACTCGTCGAGGACGTAGCGCCGGCCCGCCACGTACAGCGCGATGATGCGCATCGACTGGCTGACCGAGATCACCGGGTACCCGCTCTGCTTGGCGACCCGTTCGGCGGTGCGGTGCCGGGTGCCGTACTCCTCGGTGAAGATCGTCGGGTCGGGCACCAGGTGGACGGCAGCGCGCACGATCCGCTGAAGATCGGACGACAGGACGATTGCGCCGTCCATCTTCGCCAGCTCCCGCAGCCGGGTGGCGGAGAACTCGACGTCCACCTCGAAACCGCCCGTGCAGAGGCCTTCGACCGCCTTGTCGTGACCAAGTACGATCAGGGCGCCGGTGTGGCCGCGCAGGATGCGTTCAAGCCCGTCCCGGAAAGGGGTACCGGGGGCGACAGTGGCCAGTGTCGCCCGGAAGGTGTCATCCCCGGGTGATCCTGCCATCTGGCTCCCTCTGTGTCGGGGCGTCCCGCCCTGGTCATGGTATCGGGCCGGCTGCTTTGCCATGCCGCTCCTGCGATGTTGTAGCGGTGTTTTCACCAGATGTGCTTTTCATTCGCCTGGGCCGTACATGTGCCGTATCGCCTGGCCCAGGTCGCAAACCTCGATCGTCGTCATGTGCTCGGGCGCCGGGCCGGCGTCCGGAGGTACCAGCGCCCGCCGGAAGCCGAGTCTGAAGGCCGCGGTCAGCCGCCGGCGGACCGCGCCCACCGAGCGGACCTCGCCGGCCAGGCCGACCTCACCTATCGCTATCAGGTCGCCGGGGATGGGGCGGTCCTCGACACTGCTGATCGTGGCCAGCGCGATCGCCAGGTCGGCGGCCGGTTCGGCGAGCCGGACACCGCCGACGGTCGCCGCGTAGACGTCCGACTTCCCCAGCTGGATGCGGCCACGGCGTTCCACGACGGCGAGGATCATCGCGACCCGCGCCGAGTCCAGCCCGGAGACCGCCCGGCGCGGTACGGCCGCGGCCGAGCTCGCCACCAGCGCCTGCACCTCGGCCACCAGCGGCCGGCGGCCCTCGACGGCGACCGTCACGCAGGTGCCCGCCACGCCGTCCATCGGCCCGCCGTCGTGCCAGCGGGACAGGAACAGCCCGCTGGGGTCGGCGACCCCGCGGATGCCGCCGTCGCCCATCTCGAAACAGCCGACCTCGTCGGACGGACCGAAGCGGTTCTTGCTCGCCCGGACCAGGCGCAGGGACGAGTGGCGCTCGCCCTCGAAGTGCAGGACGACGTCGACGAGGTGCTCGAGCAGGCGCGGCCCGGCAACGGTGCCGTCCTTGGTCACGTGGCCGACGATGACGGTGGCCATGTCCAGCGCCTTCGCCGCCCGGATCAGGGCCGCGGTCACCTCCCGGACCTGGGTGACCCCGCCGGCGGCGCCTTCCGCCGCGGCGGTGGTGATGGTCTGTATCGAGTCAACCACAAGCAGTTTGGGGCGGACCTCGTCGACGTGGGTGAGGAGGGCTTCCAGGTCGGTCTCGGCGGCGATCCACAGCTCGGGGTGCACCGCCCCGGTGCGGCCCGCCCGCAGCCGTACCTGCGCGGCCGACTCCTCACCGGTGACCACCAGCGCCCGCGCGCCGGAGGTGGCGCTACGGGCGGCGACCTCGAGCAGCAGCGTGGACTTGCCCACGCCCGGCTCCCCGGCCAGCAGGACGACCGCCCCGGGCACGAACCCACCGCCGAGCACCCGGTCGAGCTCGGTGACGCCGGTCGGACGGCTGCGGGCCGTGGTGACGTCGACATCCGACATCGGACGTGCGGGCGCCGTGACCACCGCGGCGGGTCGCGCCGTCAGGTTGCGGCTGCTGACCCGGTGGGCCGCGCGGGCGGGGGGAACCTGTGCCTCGACCGTCCCCCACGCCTGGCAGCGCGGACAGCGACCGGTCCACTTGACGGCCTCAGCGCCGCATCCGCTGCATCGGAAGCCGCCCGAGGCGACGCGAGAGCCGGACGGGCCTGGTGTGCTCGGTCGGGGAACGGGAGGCCGAGAGGACATGGCCCGCACCGTATAGGCATGCTCCGACAACTACTACGGGGCGGTGGATAATCGACGTTGTCGGCTGTACGACAACGATTATGTTGATCTGTCCCAGCAGATCATAATGATCGCTTTTGCCTGGATGTCGTCCGGCCCGCGGCAACGCGGCACCCCACTGCCCAGCGGCGACACCGAAGCCGGCTGCCGCGACCCGCGGTAACGGCTGCCCAGGCCGTTCGGGTCAGTGCGCCCGGTCGGTAGAGGCCACGGCGCGCGGCGTGGGCGTCGCGCTGGTGGCCGCGGTGGCCTGCGCGGACGCCCCGGGAGCGGCCGGCTCCACCGGGACGTTCAGGGTGACGCTGCCGGCCTTGGCGAACGTGAACGTGACCGGAATCGCCTGCCCGACGAGCAGTTCGCGGTTCAGCCCCGTCAGCGTCGGAGCGCTGCCGTTGGCGATGTAGATAACGCCGCCACCGGGCTTCAGAACCGACGACGCGGGTGCCGCGCCACCGTTGGCCGCGTCGGAGCTGACCTGGATGATCTGGTCCTCCTGGGCCCCCCCGTTGAAGAAGGCCGAAACCACCTGGGCGTCCCCGCCCCTGGCCGCCGGCCCGGCCACGTAGACGTTGCGCAGCGCGATGGTGCCGACGGCACCGGACACCGTGTTCGTGGTCGTGCGGGCCTGTGACGTCAGCGCGTCGCTGCCGGCCGCGCAGGCGGAGAGCGCGGCCGTGCCGATCAGCGATGTGGCGGCCACCAGCAAGGCGGTCGCGGTACGCACACCCGGGCGGTGGCTCACGAGTCGGCTGCTCCTCGGTGCGGAACCGACGATCGTCACGTCGGTGTCGGTTGACCCCGTCGCCGGGCCGGCGGACGGGACGGGCACGGTCCCAACCCCAGGACGCACATTCGCACAGAACTCGCATACGTGCAGAGTTCGACCGCGGACCACATGTTAGTGCAGGTCCTCCCGCGGCGCGGCGAACCAGCCATGGGACGCCGCCGCGCGGCGGGCCCGCTAGCCGACACCGGGAGACGGCCACGACAAACCCATGGCAAGCCATGACAAGACACAACAAACAGTAACAAGACGGACGGGCCGCGACAGTCATGCCCGCAGCGCCTGTTCGGAACATCGCCGCGCGATGGACGCAGGGTCGGCCCGGGGCCGGTCGGGCCAGGCCGGGCCGGGAGGCGCCTATCGGCCCGGCAACGCCCCCAGCCATCCCTCCAGGCGGTCACCGACGGTGAAGATACGTGGCGGGTGCACCAGGCGGCCGTCCATGGCGACGAGCAGCAGGGTCGGCTGCCGGGGGTCGGCCCGGTACAGCCGGGACAGGGAGGCGCCCGGGTCGTTGTAGCCGACGGCGAACCCCGCGGCCGCGTCCGGCTGACGGACGAGCCGCTCCAGCGAGGGGTCGTCGGTCCACGGCGCCACAAGATAGGTCGGTATCGGCCGGCCCTCCCGGGCCTGGCTCACGATCTCGTGGATGGCCCGCGGGCACTCGCAGGCCACCGGCAGTAGCACGATCAGCGCTGGTCGCAGATCAGTGGCGGGACGGGAGGTACGGGCGGTACTGAGCGGGACGCCCGGCAGCAGCCCGCCGACCGCGCCCGGCGGCACGGTCGTGGACGCGAGCGGGACCGCGCCCTGCGGCGCGAGCGGCCGCGGATGCGCGAGGACGAGCGGCACCATCGCGCCCAGCGCCGCGAGGACGATGACGATCAGTGCGACGGCAGCCCCGGAGGTGTGGCGAGGGCGCCCGCCCGGTGCCCTCGGCCGGTCACGTCGGTCGAGCCGCTCGAGCAGGTCGGGTCGGTGACGCCTGCCGGGCCGGCGGCGCCGGCCGCGCAGGCTCCGCAGGCCCGGGACCAGCCGGTCGACGCGCTCCCGCCGCCGTTGCGCCCGCAGTTCGGCCTGGTAGGCGACCACCTCGTCGTCGAGATCGCTCAGGTCGTCAGGGATCCTGACGTCGACCGGGGGAAGCTCTTCCCAGCGTTGATGCGGAAGGTGGGCGTGCTGGTCGTCCTCGTGGCCGGGGCCGTTTCCGTCGTCCCCGGAGGCGGGAGGCGGCGGCGGTGTGACGTGCACCCCTCCATCGTGGCCGATGGACGGTCCATGTGCCGGGTGGTATAGGAAGCTGGTGCCGTGTCAACAGGGCGGACGCCAGCGGGGCGCGCATCGTCCGGGGGCGGCATCGTCCGGTACGGCGCGGCCCGGGGTGTCGTACACGGTCGCGTGACGACACCCCGGGTGGATTCCACCAGCGGGTGCGGTCCGAGCGGCGCGGCGGTGTGGCTGCCCTACCCCGTGACGCCGATCACGGCGTCACGGGGTAGCGGGAAGCACGGCAACAACATCCGGGTGGGCTGTCCATGCTGGTGGCCATTGCCCGTTTCGCCTGGTCCGGAGCGTCGCCGAGGCGCGCTGGACGCGTCACCGGGACGTCCGGACGGGCCGTCGCCGGCCTGTTCCACAAGCACGCGTCTGACCTGCGTCGATGCACGCGTGTTACCCTGGTGAAGGCGGAAGGGGCACTTGACACATGGCGTTCCAAGTCGGCGAGACCGTTGTTTACCCACATCACGGTGCTGCTCTCATAGACGCGATTGAAACACGCGTCATCAAGGGCGAGGAAAAGCTCTATCTCGTGCTCAAGGTTGCGCAGGGTGACCTCACTGTGCGCGTCCCCGCAGACAACGTCGGGATGGTCGGTGTCCGTGATGTGGTCGGCCAGGACGGCCTTGAGCGGGTGTTCGAGGTCCTGCGGGCCCCGCACACCGAGGAGCCAACCAACTGGTCGCGGCGTTACAAGGCGAATCTCGAGAAGCTTGCCTCGGGTGACGTGAACAAGGTCGCCGAGGTCGTTCGTGATCTCTGGCGTCGTGATCGCGAAAGGGGGCTGTCCGCTGGTGAGAAGCGCATGCTGAGCAAGGCGCGTCAGATTCTGGTCAGTGAGCTGGCGTTGGCCGAGGGCACCAACGAGGACAAAGCCGAAGCGATGCTCGACGAGGTACTGGCGGGTTAGTCGCGGCGGCGGATACTCCGGATAGCCAACGCGTTGAATCTATTTGACGCTTTTTATGCATATGTCTGACCGTGTGGCCGCGGTCGTGCCGGCAGCCGGCCGCGGCGAGCGTCTTGGTGGATCCGTACCCAAGGCACTTCGTTCGTTGGCCGGCCGCTCCCTCGTCCAGCACGCGGTCGAGTCACTGACCTCCGCGGCCCTGGTCGATCAGGTGGTCGTCGCCGCTCCGACCGCGGAGCTGGACGCGTTCGCGGCGCTGCTGGGGCCTGGCGTACAGGTGATCGCAGGTGGCGCCGAGCGGATCGATTCCGTGCGGGCCGCTCTCGCGGTGCTCGACGAGACGGTCGGGGTCGTCCTGGTGCACGACGCGGCCCGTCCGCTGACGCCCCCGGCGCTTGTCGACACGGTCGCGTCAGCGGTCCTGGCCGGAGCGCCCGCGGTCATCCCGGTGCTGGCGGTCAACGACACCATCAAGCAGATCGACGACACCGGCCGGGTCGTACGGACAGTGCCGCGCGATGTTCTGCGTGCCGTGCAGACCCCGCAGGGATTCCGCCGGGACGTGCTGGACGACGCCTACCGGCTCAGCGCGACGCTGCCTCCCGAAGTGGCGATCACCGATGACGCAGGCCTGGTCGAGGCGCTCGGCGTGGTCGTGATGACCGTTCCCGGGGCACAGGAGGCGTTCAAGGTGACCCGGCCTGCCGACCTGGTCCTCGCCGAGGCGCTGCTCGCACACCGCTAGGGTGTTTTCCGTGGATCTTGCTCGATGCGGGCGGCCAGCTGGGCGCCGATCCGCGCGAGTGAAGATCCACGGGAAATGCCCCAGGGTGCGGCTGATGGATGTTGGTCGTCTGGGCGCGGCCCGCGCGATCAGACATCCGCCGGACACGCCCTGACGCGGCGACCATCTACCCGCGCCGGATCCCGACAACACCGGATCCCGGCAACACGGTGGTCGTCGCGGTTCCGATGCCGCTGGAATGCCGACGCCGCTGGAACGGCATCCGGGTCGCGGAGCGCTCCGGCTCGCCTCCGGCCGTCTCCTTCTCCCTGAGTGATGTGTAAGTGATGACGTGTGAGTGAGGTGAGGGATCTGTCCGGACTTCCTCGGGTCGGGCTCGGTGTCGACGTCCACCCGTTCGCGGAGGGCCGCCCCTGCTGGGTGGCGGGCATTCTCTGGCCCGGTGAGACCGGGCTCGACGGTCATTCGGACGGCGACGTCGCCGCGCACGCGTCCTGTGACGCGCTGCTGACCGCGTCCGGGTTGGGGGATCTTGGCTCGGTCTTCGGTACCGGCCGGCCGGAATGGGCCGGTGCGGCCGGGGTGGCCCTGCTGGGTGAGACGGCGAGGCTGCTGGCCGAGGCGGGCTGGACCATCGGCAACGTCGCCGTGCAGATCGTGGGCAACCGGCCGCGCCTGGCCGGCCGGCGGGTGGAGGCACAGGAGGTCCTGGCGGCGGCGGTGGGCGCGCCGGTGAGCGTGTCCGCCACCACCACCGACGGCCTCGGGCTGACCGGCCGTGGCGAGGGGCTCGCGGCGATCGCCACCGCGCTCGTGGTCCGCGCCTGAGCGAGGGCGCGTCCAGGAGCGTCGTGGGCCCGACCTGGCTGTCCGGTTGTTATGCCTGATTGGCATGACAACCGGACGGCCGTCGACCGGATGACAGGGTGGGAAAGCGACAGGAGCGGCAAAGGAGCCTGATGTCGTCATATCTGCCCGAGAAGGTCAAGAAACTCGCGGATTCCCCGATCTACGTGACGCTTGCGACGATCCGGCCTGACGGGTCTCCGCGAATGACTGTGTTGTGGATTGCTCGTGATGGCGATGAGCTTCTGTTGTCCACAATTCGGGGTCGTGCCAAGGAGCGGGATATCGCCCGGGATCCGCGGGTGGGAATCATGTTCCTCGACCAGCGGGATCCCTACGGATATGTCGAGGTCCGGGGGCGGGCCACACTGTCGGAAGAGGGAGGTCGCGAGCTGATCGACGCCCTCGCGCTGAAGTACACCGGCGACGAGACGTATCGCTGGGACGCACCCGAAGCGACACGGATTGTCATCCGTGTCACCGCCGAGCGGGTGTTCACCACCGGTTGACGGCGGTGGTCCGGTGCGCGGCGGCCCGCTGTGGCCCGATGTGCGGCCTTATGTATGGCCTGATGTATCGCCAGGTACGGCGAAACCCCGGGGATCCACCATTGTGATTTGTGATCTTCCGTTGTGACGTGCCGTGCACCATGCTGTGCGTTATACCATGCACGGCTCGTTCCGCATACTGTGCCCGGGCCGCACGTCATCCGACTTCGACCCTCTACCGGAGTCGGATTTCATACATGTTGCGGGCCGTTCATGGAACGGAGTCGTGTCTGACACGGGTGGCGGGGGATCCCGCGTGGGGCTGCGCCGTACTCTTGACAGATGGGACTCCACATCTACGACACGCGCACCCGGCGCCTGCGGCCGTTCGAGCCGCTGCGCCCCGGTCACGTGAGCGTGTATGTCTGTGGGCCCACCGTCCAGTCCCCGCCGCACGTCGGACACATCCGTACCGCCGTGGCCTTCGACCTGCTCCGCCGCTGGCTTGTCGCGTCCGGGCTCGAGGTGACCTTCGTACAGAACGTCACCGACATCGACGACAAGATCATAATCAACGCCAGCCGGGCCGGCGAAAGCGTGTGGGAGCTGGCCACCCGCCAGACCCGGGCCTTCGACGACGCCTACCGTGCGGTCGGCGTCCTGCCACCCACCATCCAGCCGCGGGCCACCGGGCACATCCCGGAGATGCTGGCACTCATCGGCAGGCTGGTGGACACCGGCTATGCCTACCCCGGCGGCGGCTCGGTGTGGTTCCGGGTCTCCCGCTTCGCCGGCTACGGCGGGCTGTCCCACCAGCGCCCGGAAGCGGTCCAGGCGTCACCGGAGTGCGACGAGGGCAAGGTCGATCCCCGTGACTTCGCGCTCTGGAAGGGCGCGAAGCCCGGCGAGCCGTTCTGGGAGTCGCCGTGGGGGCGCGGCCGGCCGGGCTGGCACATCGAGTGCTCGGCGATGGCCGGCAAGTACCTCGGGGAGGTCTTCGACATCCACGGGGGCGGCCTCGACCTCGTCTTCCCGCACCACGAGAACGAGCGTGCGCAGTCGGCCAGCGCGGCCCACTCCCACGGGGGCGCCGGCGGGGGCGCGCCGCAGATGGCCCGCTACTGGATGCACGTCGGTCTGCTGACCACCGGCGGCACCAAGATGTCGAAGTCGTTGGGCAACTCGTTCCTGGTCAGCGACGCGTTCGAGCAGGTCAGGCCACAAGTACTGCGCTACCATCTGCTGTCGGCGCACTACCGTTCGTCGCTGGAGTACACCCCGGAAGGGCTGGCCGAGTCGGCGGCGGCTCATGACCGGATCGAGACGTTCGTCCGTAACGCGCTCGACATCCTGGGCGGGCCGGACGAGGCCGCGGCGCTGGCGGCCGAATGCGCCACGAACCCACGTCGGGATCCCGCCGGGCAGGGCCAGGTGAAGGGCGGCACACGCCAGGGCGCCCGTTCGTCCGGGCGGGCCGGGGCGGTGGTCATCGCCGCCGGCGCGGCCGCGCATGCTTCCGCGGGCGACGACCCGGCCGAGGTGGACAGCCCGGCACAGGCGTGGGCGGCCTTCGCGGCCGCTCTGGACGACGACCTCGCGATCTCCCGGGCGCTGGCTGTCCTCTTCGGCGCGGTTGGCCGCGGGAACCAGGTGCTGTCCAAAGCGCGGCGTCGGGAGCTTGCCGGCTGGGTCGACGTCGTGCGCAGAATGCTGGTCGTCCTCGGGCTCGACCCGGTCAGTCAGTGGCCAGCGGCCGGTTCCGAGCTGCGGCCGGCACTCAACGGCGTCATGGAGATCGTTCTTGATCTGCGGTCGGCCGCGCGTGCCCGACGGGACTACACCGAGGCGGACGAGATCCGGTCCCGGCTGGCCGCCGGCGGCATCATCGTCGAGGACACACCCGAGGGGCAGCGCTGGCACCTGGCGTAGGAGCGCCGGCCAGCCAGCCGGTCAACGGACAGCCGGTTAACGCCAACAAGATAGCCAGCCGGCCCCAGGTAGCCAGGTGGCGTGGGCAGTGTTCACGCGTCCGCGCACGAGCCTGATCCAGGTGAGCCTGATCCCGGTGAGTCTGTCGTTCGGTACGCCTTCCGGCCTGACGGGCGTCCCGAACGACGGACTCACGCAGATCTTCTTGGCTGGCCGGCGCATGGTGACGTCGGCCAGTGGCCGTGCCGCTGACCGCTGTTACCGCTGACGGCTGTTACCGGGAACAGCCGTCAGCGGGAGCGGATCGTGACCCTGGTCCAGGCTCCGAGGTACACCCGGTCGCCGTGATGCAGCGGTATCGGCTGACCCGGTGGGATCGGGTTCGGCTCGTCGTTGATCCGGGTGCCGTTCGTCGATCCCGGGTCGAGCACCGCGTAGCTGCCGTCCGGCAGGAGCTCGAGCATGGCGTGCGCGCGTGAGATGCCCGGGTCCTCGGGGGCACCGGCCAAGTCGATCTCCGGATGGATCCCACGGGACTCACTGCGCCGCCCGATCAGCAGCCGGGAGCCGTTGAGCGCGAACACCCGCCGAGGGTAGATCGTCGGGAACGGGACCCGATGGTCGTCACCGCTGTCGTAGTACTCCCGCTCGGCCTCGACGACCACGTCCCAGCTGGCCTGGACCGGCAGTGGCCCACTGGGGCCGGAACGCGGCTCCGCCGGAACGGGCGCGGGACGCTCCAGCAGGACGAGGTCGAAGCCGCACACCTCGCAGAAGCGGGCACCCACCTCGTTCGGGTTGTGGCAGTTCGGGCACGCGGCATAGCCCTCGACCGGCTCCCGAACATCCCGCGCCGGACGCTCGAAGCCAGCCTGGTTCGGCGGGGGCCGGTGGTAGTCGGTGGCCGGTGCTCCCGTCGAGGGGCGGGCGGCGGCCCCGCGGTCGAGGCCGTACGGGTCGTCGACACCGCCCGTGCCGGGCGCGGGGGGCGCGGGGGACCGGTACGGGTCAGCCCGCTCGTAACCCCACAGGTCGGCCCGGTACGGCTCGTCGGAAGGCTCGCCGCGGGGGTCCCGGTAGGGATCGGGCGGGTAGCCGTCCGCGCCGTAGCCGCCCTGGGCGTAGGGGTCGGGCGGGTAGCCGCTGGAGGAGTATCTCTCCTGGCCGTACGGGTCGCGGCCGTACCCGCTGGCACCGTAGCCACCGGCTAGATGGCCGGCGGAGTCGTAGCCGTCCTGGGCATAGCCGTCCCGTCCGAACGGGTCGCCCGGCAGCGACGGGTTCGGACCCGACTGCCCCGGGCCGGCCGGCAGCGGCCCGGAGCCTTCCGCCGGCCGCCGGCCGTAGGACGGCTCCCCGTGGCCCCCGGCGGCATGGTCCGGCTGGTGCGGTCGCCCGCGACCTGACGACCCGGTCGTCCCGTCAGCGGGATGAATGACATAGGGCTCCTGGTTGGCTACAATCCGCATACCACATTGATCGCAGTAGTCGGGAGCCAGAGACAGGTGCCCGTCTGGGCAGCGTGCACTCACCTGATCACCTGTTCACCCTGACGGTCCTGGTCGACCGTGTGTCAAGGACCATTTCGTCAATGGTGTCGACGTTCCGTTTCAGCCGAACAGTACCTGCGCTTGCGTCCTCAATGTCGACCACGTGTTGAAGTAGGCGGTATGTACCCTCGTTGCCGGACTGACGCGCCAGCTGTGCGCTTCGACCAAGTTTGATGGTAGCGGTCGCCTCGTCGCCGTCGCGTCGGGCCTGCAGTCCCTCCTGGATGGCCTGGGCGAGCTCGACCTGGCCGGTGTAGGGGCCGACCTCGGGTGCGATCCGGGTGGACAGGTCGATGTCGCTGGTCCAGACCGCGCGGACGCGCTCACGGCACCGCACCTGGCCGGACACGACCACGCCGACCTGGGCGGCCAGCATCTCCATATCGTCTGTACGTGGTGGAACGGTGACGCATAGATGATAGTCGCGGGATTCACTGCCCCATGCGCCGGTCGGATAATCGACAGTCAGTTCGTCGACTCGCGTGGCAATTCCGGTGAGATCTGTCACGAATGGTGCGACCTGTCGCAGAAAACGTACAGTGGCGTTACGTGGCGTCCACACCCGTAGGCTGACCCGGTCCACTGCCCGGTTCGTCGCGTTATTGATCATGGATTGGAAGTCGGTGGCCAGGTCCTGCGGGCGCCGGACCGCGTCGACCGTGCCGAGCAGGGCCGTCGCGACGCGGCGGAGCTCGTCGACACGCCAGTCCGCTCCCACGCCCCGGCAGTCGCACTGGAAACGCCCGACGCACGCGGCGACGGCCTCGTCGAACTCGGCCGCGCGCTCGCCGTTGCGTCCGTCGGTCAGCAGGATCGCGTGGTGGATGGCATCCGGCCTGGTGGCCATCAGCTCCCGGGCGCGGGTGAGCCAGCGGCCGATCGCGGTGCCTCCGTCGGCGTCGACGCGTCCGATCCGCTCCTTGGCCGCGGCCCGCGTCCGCTCGTCGGCCCGGACGAGCTCACGGCCGGCCGGATAGACGGCCTCGGCGATCCCCGACCCCCGCACGATCGCGAACCACGTGCCGTCGGGCAGGGCGTCGACCGCGGCCGCCGCCGCCCGCCGCATTTCGACGATCTTCGTCCGCGGGTTGCCCATGGAGCCGGAGCAGTCCAGCAAGATGACCTCGGCGAGCTCCACCGGGCCGCGCTGGCCCGGCAGGCCCGCCGGGTCGTACGCTCCCCGGACGGTGACCACCGCGTGCACCTCGCCGTGGCCGTGGGCCAGGTACTCGTTCTGGAAGACCTCCACGGTGAACGGCGTGGTCATCGCTGCTCCCTTCCGGAGGTGTGCCGGTCGGCGTGCCCGTCGGTGGGGTCCGGCCCGACCTGCGCGATCACGACCGTGATGTTGTCGTGGCCGCCGCGGTCGATCGCGTGCCCGGTCAGATGACGGGCGATCATGAGCGGTGAGGCGTTCGGCGGGAGCTGGCCGACGACCGCGGCCATGTCCTCGGCACGGGAGAGGTAGTTCCACAGCCCGTCGGTGCAGACCAGCACCGTGGCCGAAGCGGGCAGCGGGAAGGCGCGGACGTGCGGGGTGACGTCCTCGGCGTCGCCCCCGAGCCAGCGAGTGAGGGTGTGGGCCCGCCGGTCGGTCTCGACCGCGGAGGCGGGGATCAGCCCGGCGCGGGCGGCTTCGGCCGCCCAGGTGTCGTCCTCGGTCAGCCGCTGGAAGCAGCGCGTTGTGAGCAAATACACTCTGCTGTCGCCGATCCAGCCGACGGTCACGTGCCCGGTGCCGTCCCGTTCACGGGTGATGATCGCCGCGGCCAGCGTGCAGGACGGTGAACTGCGCCCGATGGCGGGCATCCGAGCCACCGCGTCCTGCGCGGCGGCCACGGCGGCACGCACCGCCTGTTCGGCCCGCCTCGGGGGCAGTTCCTCGCTGAGCGGGCCGGGTGGGAGCGGGCCAGGTGGGCAGGTCGGGAGGTCGGCGTCCGGCCAGTCGGTGCGGTGGTCGCCGCGGCGGCCACCGCGGTCACGGTAACGATCATGATGGTCGGGCGGGTCGCGATCCTCACCGAGGTCCGCGCCGAAGCCGGGGTAGCCGAACCCGTCGGGGCCGGCCGGTCTGCCGCGGTCATGGTCGGTGCGGGGCTCCGCGTCGTCCCGCTCCCCGCCGGGGCGGGGGCGGGTGATGGGCCGGGCGAGGATCGCCGCCGCGGTCGCCGCCGCCACCTGGGCTGCCGCCCGGGCGGCCAGTCCGGATCCGGGCGTGCTCGACACGCCGTCACAGACCACCGCGATCAGCGTGGAGCCGACCATGAAGACGCCCATCGCGTCCTCGTTGGTGGTGTGTCGTACCCCTCGGTCACAGACGCCGGCGATCGGGCCGAGGTCGATCTCACGATGGTCGGCGTCATCGGTCCCTACCGGTGGTGTGGCCCGCAGCAGCGTTCCACACGCTTCGCAGAAGCGGTCGTCCGGACGTACCGGAGTCGCGCACGCAGGGCAGCGACCCCCGTTCTGGTCGATTCCGTACCGTCCCTTCCCCGTGGCGGGGTCGTGGCCTACCCGCCCGGTCTCCGTGCCTTCGGCCGTGGCCTGTCCACGGCCGATCACGTGCGTATCACCTGGTCGGACCAGCGTCCACGGGCGGACGCGGTCTGCCGCCGCCCTGGCGGCACACCGGGGCCAGGCTGTCGGAGCCGGGTCGGCATGTCGGCAGTATCAACCGAGGCGTCGCGGCGACGCCGCGGCCAGGAGCCTTCCCTGCTGGACGCGCGCTCGACCCATTGTGCGCCGAGGCCGGCCCGCGGCCCCCGTCCGGCCGTGAGCGAGCCGGACCGTCCGCTCCCAGCCTTGATCCTGACCCGGAATCCGCGCCCGATCCCGGCCCCGCTCTCGGCTCCGGCCCTGGTTTCGGCTCCGGGTTCGGCCCTGGGTTCGACGAGGTGCGGCGATCGACCGCCGCACCGAAGGCGTGCACCAGCGCGGCGGCCCGGTCGAGATCGGTCGGTGCCGTGTACAGCACCGACCGGGCCTGTCGGTACAGGCCGGCAAGTTCCGGTTCCGCGGCGACACCGCGTCCGACCGCCTTGGCCTGCCAGCCGGCCAGCAGCCCGCGCAGGTCGTCCCGGGTACGCAGCATGGCCGCGTTGGCTTCGGCGACCCGGCGGGCGGAGATCGCGGTGGCGTCCGCGAGCTCCCGCCAGCGATCGAGGCCTCGGCTCGCCTCCTTCCAGCGGCCCGCCGCCGCCGTCGCGGTCAGCCGGTCGAGCCAGGTCCGCAGGCCGTGACGCTCGTCGTCGAGCACGTTGTCGGGCAGACGGGTCAGGGACGCTCTCGACCGCAGGACGCGGCCGCGGGCCCGCTCGGCGTCCGCCGCGGCCTGCTCGATGAGAGCGATGATGCCGGTCAGCAGCTCGTGGGCCTCCCGCAGCGCCTGGGGCAGGGCGTCGTGCCGTCTGGCCAGTTCGTCCAGCCCGCTACCGGCCGCCGCGACCGCCGCCGCCAGCTGCGCGGACAGGCTCTCGGGCAGCGAGAGCGGATCGGTGGCGGCTCGCTCGGCGAACTCGGCCAGCAGCCGGCGGGCGATGGCCAGGCCCGCGTCGTCGTCCAGGCGCAGCCGGGCAGCGGTCGCGGCGGCGGTGGCGATCCGCTGTTCGGCCGTGTGGACGATGGCCAGGTGGGTGTTCCAGGCGGCTGTGATCTCGTCGATGCAGGTGCGTACGGTCCGTAGCGCCGCGTCGGTACGGCTGGCCAGCTTCGCCGGGCGGACGCCCAGCTGTGGCACCGGGCCGTGCAGCAGCAGGTCCAGCTCGTCGATGGCGCGGGCGTCCAGCCGGGCCCTGTCCCCGCGCAGGGCGCGTGCCCGTCCGGCGAGATCGGTGAGGACGCTGTACCAGTGCCAGGCATCGGTCAACGCGCTCAACGCGGTCGTCGCCCGCTGGCGGGTGCCGCCGGTGAGCCGGTCCGGAACGAGTAGGGCCCGCTCGGGCGCGTTCTCCAGGGCCATCAGGGCGGCAGCCTGGGACGCGACCGCCTTCGACAGCGCGGTCAGGGTCCGGTCGATCCGCTCCTGGGTCGTGTTCACCATGGTCACCGGCCTCGATGCCGCGGTAGCGCCGGATCGGGTGCCGGTCCGGTGGCTATCCTGGTGATCGTCCCTGTGATCGTCCTGGTGGCCCCACCGGTGACCGGGTGTGGGCCCGTCCAGCGGGACAGGGCCGCGAGCATCCGGCCGGTGCCGGTCGCCTCGAGCGCTCCGTCGGGCCGGCGGGGCGTCATCGGCACTCGTCGCCGTGTCGCCGACCGTCCGTCCAGGTGCGTCCGGTGCCGCCAGCAGCGGTTACTGTCCGTGCCGCTCGCGGGGTGCGGAGCCGACCGACGCCGGCGGGCGTCCGTATGTGGGGCCGTGCCTGGCGTGCCGTCATCGCGGTCACCTGCGTTACTCGTGATGATGTGGCTGCCCGTGGTGGTACGGGCCCGGTGGCGGGGGTGCCAACTCCGGCGGATCCAGTGAACAACGCCGCGGATGTGTTGGCCGTCACGCTCTGACGATAGTGCTGCTGTCGCGGGGTTTGAGATAGGGGTTGTGCCGATCCGGTGTCACCTTGCGGACAGACAAGCCGTCCGGACGCTGCCCCGGCGGGCCGTGTGTCCTGGCACCGTCCTCGTATTGCGGCGGTCAGCCGATCGCGCTCACTGTCTGTTACAGATTGGACGCCTGTCAGGCGGCGTGGGCCAGGGCCGCGGGTGCCCGGTCACGAGGGAGCGGGCCAGCCGACGACACGGGCTGTGGAGATGCGGGCCGTGGGTCGCGGGCGGGGATCGGGCCGTGGGGCAGCGAGACGGCCCGTGCGGATGGGCCAGCGCGCAGGGGAGCGGGGCTCCGCCTAACCGTTGACCGCCGCAGCCTGACACGGATGGGCCAGCGCGCGGGAGCGGGGGTGGGATAACGG
>NZ_CAAAFS010000340.1:1336-2197 GCF_900634755.1 Protofrankia symbiont of Coriaria myrtifolia | reverse complement strand
GGATAACGGAGGGCGGTATGACAGGGCGGGACGAGGGCTCGGGATGAGGGGTGGCGCCGTGAAGGCCGCGCTGTTCGTGACCTGTTTCAACGACACGGCCTTTCCCGGGACGGGGAAGGCCACCGTCGAGCTGCTGAGGCGGCTCGGGGTCGAGGTGGACTTCCCCCCGGCGCAGACCTGCTGCGGGCAGATGCACGTCAACACCGGTTACCGGGACGAGGCCGTGCCGTTGGTGCGTGGCTTTGTCGAGGCGTTCGAGGGATACGACGCGGTGGTCACCCCGTCGGCGTCGTGTGCCGGCACGATCCGTCACCTGCATGCCAGGCTGGCCGCCGAACGGGGTGACGCGGCGCTGCGGGACGCGGTGGCCCGCACGGCACCACGGGTGTACGAGCTGGCGGAGTTCCTCGTCGACGTGCTCGGGGTCGTCGACGTCGGCGCGTACTTCCCGCACCGGGTGGCCTACCATCCGACCTGCCACTCGCTGCGGGCGCTCGGGCTTGGCGACCGGCCCCAACAGCTGCTGCGCGCGGTGCGTGGGCTCACCCTCGTCGACCTGCCGGCGGCCGAGGAGTGCTGCGGGTTCGGCGGCACATTCTCGATCAAGAACGCCGACGTGTCGGTGGCGATGGGTGCGGACAAGGCACGCCATGTCCGCCAGACCGGGGCGGAGGTGCTGGTGGCCGCGGACAACTCCTGTCTCGCGCACATCGGCGGGCTGCTGTCCAGGTGGCGCTCTGGAGTGCGCGTCCTGCACCTGGCCGAGGTGCTTGCCGGGACCGGCGACGCACCTGTCGCACCCGCCGAACCAACCACGGCCGCCGCGTCCGCGGGGGCCGGGCGTGCCGGGCGGCCCGCGGT
>NZ_CAAAFS010000340.1:0-1311 GCF_900634755.1 Protofrankia symbiont of Coriaria myrtifolia | reverse complement strand
CTTCCTGGGGACGCCGGCGTTCCCGCGGGCGGCGCGGCAGGCGCTGGCCGACACCCAGCTGCGCCGCAACCTCGCGCACGCCACCACGACGATCCGGGACAAGCGGGCCCGGGCCGTCGGCGAGCTCGACGACTGGGAGGCGCTGCGCCTGGCCGGAGCCGCGATCAAGGAGCGCACGTTACGGCATCTGGACGGCTATCTGGAGCAGTTCGAACGGGCGGTCACCGCGGCCGGCGGCCAGGTGCACTGGGCCGGTGACGCGGCCGAGGCCAACCGGATCGTGATCGACCTGGTCCGTGCCGCCGGCGTCGGGAGTGGCGCCGGCGGGCGCGCCACCGGTGCTGACGAGGTCGTCAAGGTGAAGTCGATGGTCACCGCCGAGATCGGCCTCAACGACGCGCTGGCCGCGGCCGGTATCACCGCGGTGGAGACCGACCTGGCCGAGCTGATCATTCAGTTGGCCGGTGACCGGCCCAGCCACATCCTGGCCCCGGCGATCCACCTCAACCGGGCGGAGATCCGGGAGATCTTCCTGCGGGAGATGGCGGACGCGCCGGCCGGCCTGACCGACCAGCCGTGGGCGCTGGCCGCGGCGCGGCCCGCGCGCACCTGCGGCGCAGGTTCCTCACGGCGAAGGTGGGGATCTCCGGGGCGAACTTCGCGGTCGCCGACAGCGGCACCCTGGTGGTGGTCGAGTCAGAGGGCAACGGCCGGATGTGCCTGACCCTGCCGGAAACCGTGATCAGCGTCGTCGGTATCGAGAAGGTGGTGCCGACCTGGTCCGACCTGGAGGTGTTCCTCCAGTTGCTGCCCCGGTCGTCGACCGGGGAGCGGATGAACCCGTACACCACGATGTGGACCGGAGTCACCAGGGGTGACGGCCCGCGCGCCGTCCACGTGGTGCTGCTCGACAACGGGCGCAGCCGCGCGCTGGCCGACCCGGTCGGTCGGCAGGCACTGCGCTGCATCCGCTGCTCGGCCTGCCTGAACTCCTGCCCGGTGTACGAACGGACCGGCGGCCACGCCTACGGATCGGTCTATCCGGGCCCGATCGGCGCCATCCTCACCCCGCTGCTGAACGGGGTGGACGCCGGGCCGGTGGAGAAGGCGCTGCCGTATGCGTCGTCGCTGTGCGGCCGCTGCTTCGAGGTCTGCCCGGTGCGTATCGACATTCCCGAGGTGCTGGTGCACCTGCGCGGCCAGGTCGTCGACGCCGCGCGCACCCGCCCGCGGCCGACGGCGGAGGCGGTCGGGATGCGCGCGGCGGCCTGGGCGCTGGCCCGGCCCGACCGGCTGGCCGCCGTCCAGCGC
>NZ_CAAAFS010000339.1:0-23474 GCF_900634755.1 Protofrankia symbiont of Coriaria myrtifolia | reverse complement strand
GTCCGGTGCCGCTGCCCGGCCCGGTGGCGGCGTGGAGCCGGGCGCGCGACGTCCCGCTGCCGCCCCCGGAATCCTTCCGTGCCTGGTGGGCGCGTACCCGCGGCGGGAACACGGCTCCGGCAGGGGATGCGCCTGCGACGGATAGCGACCCCACGGCGGGGGAGGCTCCCGCGCTGGAAGGTGGCCGTGATGAGCGCGCGTGAACAGATGTTGCGCCGGATCCGGGCGGCGCTCGCCGACGTGCCCGCGGCCGAGCGGCCCGAGGACGTCCCGGTTCCCCGCGACTATGCCCGCCCGCGCGCGGCCAGCGCGCCTGACACCGCCAGCGCGCCTGACACCGCCAGCGTGGCTGACACGGCCGATACGGCCGATACGGCCGGCGCGCGGCGGCGGTCGGCGGCGACCGTGGAGCTGTTCCACGAACGGGTCGCCGACTACCGGGCCGTTGTGGACCGGGTGCGTCCGGACGGCCTGACCGCCGCGATCGTGAAGGCGCTCACCGGCGCGCGCCGGGTCGCGGTTCCCGCCGGGCTGCCCGCGGACTGGCTCGCCGCGGCGGATCGGGCGGTGGCGCGAGCAGGCGGGCAGGTGGTCCGGGACACCAGCGAGGCGCCGCTGTCCGTGCCCGATCTGGACGCCGTCGACGCGGTGCTCACCGGAGCCGCGGTGGGGGTGGCAGAGACCGGCACGATCGTGCTCGACGGTGGCCCGGCCTGCGGGCGCCGCGCGCTGACGCTGGTCCCCGACGTGCACGTCTGCGTCATACCGGCCGGGGACGTCGTGGACGGCGTACCCGCCGCGGTCGCCCGTGTGCGCCCGGACCGGCCGCTGACCTGGATCTCCGGCCCGTCCGCGACCAGCGACATCGAGCTGGAACGGGTCGAGGGCGTGCACGGGCCGCGCACCCTGCACGTGATCGTCATCGACGAGGCTCCCGACGCCATCGGCAGCTCCGGAGCCCCGGCGGAGTCCACGCCATGACCCGATCTGCCCATGGCCGACGCTGTGCGTGATTGTTCCGCACGGCGGGTTCGGCGCCTACCTGATCCGGCTCCGTTCGCGGGACGTTCGGCCGGGCCGGTGGACCCCGTCGGACCTGTTGGCCTGTGACCTTTGGTGGGCGAAAACCGTGCCCGTGGAGGGTATGCCCTCACTGGTCGACGCCGGACTGGCTGACGCTGGGGTGGACGTCGGAAACCTCACTCGGCCGGGACGGCGCGGCCACGGTGCCTGCGTGCCACCCAAGGCCGCGGGAGGACACCGGCAGGGAGATGATGACGATGTGGTGGCATGGTGACGGCCTCGGCGGCTGGGGGATCGCACTGATGACGATCAGCATGGTCGCTTTCTGGGCGCTGGTCATAGTGGCGGTGGTCGCCGTGATCCGCTATCTCGGCCGTCCCTCGCAGCAGCCGCCCATGCCGCCCGCGCCGCCCTACCCGTCGGCACCCGAACAGGTGCTCGCGGACCGGTTCGCCCGCGGCGAGATCGACGAGGAGGAGTACCGCCGCCGTATCGAGGTCCTGCGCCATTCGGGGCAGGACGCCGGCCAGGCCCTGGATCCACCGGCTTCCGGCCCGGCCGCCCGGTCCTGACCGGAGCGCGGTTTCCCCGATCGGATAGTTCCTGCGCGGGACGGTGGGCGTCGCACGGCGCAGGCGTGCGACACCGCTGGCCCCGTCGGATGGTCATGCTGCCTGGGTGATGACCCGACCGGGAGATCCGGGAAGCGCCGGTTGGTAGCCTCCGCCGCTTCCCGGCTCCGGCCGGATGACGGTCAGCCGACGGGCAGGGTCACCGCGGCCGTGTGCAGCACGTCGGCGGTCTGGAACTGTACGAACAGCCGCCAGTTGCCGGCGCGCGGCAGGCTCGCCTCGAACGGCAGGGCCGGGCCGCCATCCTTTCCGCCCGGGGTCGTGCCTGTCGGATGCAGGTGGGCGAAGGCAAGGTCGCCCTCGTGGAAGGCGGTCAGGTGCGCGTAGGTGTCCAGGTAGAGCTGCAGGTCGGTGACGGGCCTGCCTCCCGCGGACACGGTGATCGTCAGGGTGCCCGCAGCCTTGGCCGTCGGTCCGCTGGCCAGGGTCAGGGTGTAGCCGTCGACCGTGGTCGTGGTCGACGCGGGCGGCAGCGGGGTGTCGGCGGAGCTGCCGGCGACGGTGACCGGCTGGCTGAGGACCGTCGGGACGTCCGCACCTGAGGCGTCCGTGGTGATGAACGAGGCGTATACCCGGTACGCGCCCGGCCGGACGGGCTGGAGCGGCGCCGTCCAGGTACCGTCGCCTTCCACGTCCGGGTGCACGTGCTGGAAGCCGGTGAGGTCCGACCGGATCAGGTACAGGTGCATCGGCCTGGTCTGGTCCAGCTTGAACGCGGTGACAGGTGTGCCGTCCCCGTTGGCCGTCCCGGTGCCGTGGGTCTCCGGCGGCGACAGGCGAGAAGCATGATCGTGCTGTCCCGGGCCCGCCAGGATCCGGAACCGGAACGAAGTCGGCTGGTTGGCCGGCAGCGTCGACGCGGCCGGGACGAACCGCAGCCCGGATGCCTCGGCGGCCAGACCGTCCCCGGCCGGCAGGCCCCCCATACCCGGCATCTCGGCATGGCCGGGCATCCCTCCGGACGCCGGCATCCCACCGTGCCCAGGCATCGCAGAATGGCCCGGCATCGCGGGAGACTCCATCGGGTGCGCCGTCCCCGGCCCGGTCGTGGCGGAGCCCCCGCAGCCGGCCGCCGCCAGCCCGACCACGACTGTGACCCCGACCAGCACGCGCGCACAACGCGGGCGGACGGTGGATGGATACGGAACGCGGGCACGCGAACGCAACAATGTCAGCATTGAGATCAGAAATCTTTCCGGACGGCGCGTGGTACACGCGCGGATGAACAGCAACGTCAGACCAGCCGGAGCCTTGCTCCGATCAGCGGCGTTGCGTCACGTCCGGGATATGCACAGCCTGGTCAGCAGCCCTGAACCGGCCGGTGGCGGGGCACGGCGCCGTCGGCCACCGCTGTCGGCGCCGGCGCCCCGTTCCCCGATGGGCCACGTCCCCGCGATCACAGCGATGCCGAGCAGGAGCGCCAGCAGACCGAGCAGGCCGCCCGGCCCCGTCCGGGGCGGCAGTGACACGCACAGGGCGCCGTGCCCACCGGCACTGTTGGTGATTATGAATGGTGGTGGCGACGTGGACGTCCCGTGGCCGGCCGCCAGGGCGTGTACCGGCAGGGACGACGACGCGGATGCCTCATGATCGATTATTGGGGCCGCCGCGGGCGGGTGCCGTACCGGCGGAGCCTCGTGGCCGGTGCCCAGGCCGTGGGGCGTCGTCGTCGACCCCGCTGGGCGGGCACCGCCGGGGCATCCCAGCCCCACCGCCATACCGTGCATGACGAACAGCCCAGCCAGCGCGGTACACGCCAGCATCAGGCGGTACACCGCCGACATACGACGGGGCGGTACCAGGCGGGCCGCCGCCCGCGTCGGTACCGCCCCACCGGCCATCGCAGTCTCTCTCCCGCTGGAACCAACGACTGCCCACCATGGTAGACAGCCGGGTACGGGGTAGACGGCCTGCTGTTGACGCGGCATCCACAGCCTGCTCCTGCCAGTGGGGTATCTGGGAGCGGCCCTGACGGGTGGGTTCCGGCGGGGCTGAGGCCGCCGTCCGACAGCGGCCCGGTCCGCTCGGAAGCGTTTCCGCTGGCAGGCGCGTTCGTCAGGACGGCAGTAGCACGATCTTGCCGCCGAGGTGGCCGGTCTGGCTGGCGTCGAGGGCGGCGGCTGCCTCGGTCAGCGGATACGTACGCCAGATCGGCAGCCGCAGACGGCCATCCTCGATCAGGGCGAGGATGTCCCGGATCGCCCTTATGGTGTCCTGCCCGCCACCGCCGAGGTGGAAGCGGACCCCGTGGTCGGCGGCGTCGAACGCGGCGATGGTGAGCACCCGTTCGGGCCCGCCGGCCAGCTCGATCGAGACGGGCAGCTCACCGCGGCCCGACGCGTCGAGCACGGCGTCCACGCCCTGGGGAGCGGCCGCGCGGACCCGGTCGGCCAGGCCATCACCATAGGTGACCGGGATGGCGCCGATCGAACGCAGCAGCTCGTGGTTGGACTCGCTGGCGGTACCGATCACCCGCATGCCACGGGCGACGGCCAGTTGCACGGCGAAGACGCCGACGCCACCCGCGGCAGCGTGGATCAACAGCGTCTCGCCCGCGGTGACACCGAGCAGATCGAGCACCTTCCACGCGGTGCCGCCGGCACCGGCAAGGCTGCCGGCGACCTCCCACGGCACCTCGGCCGGCCTGGTTACCAGCTCCGCCGGGTCGGCAAGCGCGAACTGGGCGTAGGAGGGGGTTGAGGACGAGCCGAGCACCTCGTCGCCGACCGCGAAGGCGGTCACGCCGTCGCCGACCTGGTCGACGACACCGGCGACGTCGCTGCCCAGGCCCGCCGGCAGGTCCAGCCTGATCAGCTCCTGCAGGGCGCCCTGGAGGATCTTCCAGTCGACAGGGTTCACACTCACCGCCCGCACCGCGATCCGCACCTGGCCCGGACCGGCGACCGGGGCCGGGGCGTCGACGATGCGCAGCACGTCGCTGGTGCCGTACTCGGAGAACTGCGCTGCAATGGGCATCTGCTCGGCTCACAATCTGCTGACGGTCACAACGAGTGGTCATTCGCCCGGCCGGGGATGGTCCCACCGTCCAGACAGCGGACCGATTCGTCCTGACTTGTAACGCTGTTGATCGTAATTTGTAACATTTCCGTGCCGCGGCTTCCGTGTCCGGGCCTGGTCGTGCCCGGTACCGCTCGACCAGGCGATCCTGGGCCGGCCGCACGGACGGAGTCGCCAACGTCCATCTGACGGTCACCCGACTGGCTGGTAATCACCCGACAATCGACCCCCACTCACTCGGGGCTCACTCTTTAATCACCCGGTGTGACTATCGGCTGTGGCTGTCGACGGAGTCAAAATGAATATCGAGGGTGACGGCGGGGAAGATCTGAACCGATCGTGATCGACAGGCGTTTTCGAGGGTGGTGTCGCGTGTCACAGACGACTTCATGGCAATGAATCGAGGGCAACGATGTGCTAAGAGTCGAAAAGACTGTGCGATCATGTTTGTTTCGTGTCGATGTCCGGCTCCTCGGGTGCTCCTGGCATGCCCGGGGTGGGCGAGAAGACGCTGCGGACGTGACCTGTTCGCGGGGGAGGGATAGGCCTTGACAGCGTGTGGATCGGGCAACTGTCGGCGGATGGACGTCGGTCGTGGGGATCGTCTGGATGGTTGTACTGTCCCGTCTCGCCATGATGATCATAATCGGCGGAGGAGAACTTCATGATCGCATCGGAGGCTCGGCTGATCGAGCAGGTGGTCAGCGCGACCTGCTATCCCCTGACGGAGCCGGGTGGCGCCGACTGGGAGTACGTGGTTTCTCGTACCCGGCAGGAGTTACACACCCACGGCTGCAGTATACTGCACAACTTCATCCAGCCCGCCCGGCGTGAAGAAATACGACTGGAATGTGCCGCGGTCGCTCCCCGGGCATATTATGACGTCGAGACCGTCAATGCCTACAACATAGCCACCGACGCGGATCTGCCGGCGGACCATCCTGGTCGGCTGCCGATGCGGCGTGGTAACGCCTTCGTAGCGCGAGATCGTATCCCCGACGATTTTGTCATTCATCGGCTCTACACCAGTGAACTGTTCCAGAATTTTATTGCCAGTTGTTTCGAGCTGCCCCGGGTCCACGAGCTCGCGGATCCCCTGGCTGGGCTGTGTCTCAACGTCGTCACCCCGGGCATGGAACATCCATGGCACTTCGACACGAACGAGTTCGCGGTGAGCCTGCTCACGCAGGAGCCAGCGGACGGCGGGGCATTCGAGTACTGCCCGGGTATCAGGTCCACGACGACGGAGAACTTTGCCGACGTACAGGCTGTGCTGGCCGGCCGCGGTGGGCACCTGATCCGTCGGGCGTCCCTGCGCCCCGGGGATCTGCAGCTGTTCAGGGGCCGTTATTCGATGCACCGGGTGAGCGCCGTGCGAGGTGGCACCGCGCGCCACTCGGCGATTTTCTCGTACAGTGAACGCCCTGGGGTGGTCGGCAGCGTGGAACGGACGAGGCAGCTTTTCGGCCGGGTGCTGCCCGAGCATCTGGCGGCCGCTGGACACGCCGTGCGGGTCGACCAACTGTTGGATTAGGCCGTTTCCAGCGGACGCCGGTCGGAGCGGGTGACGTCCCGCTCCGACCGGGAATCCGCCGCCGGAAACGGCCTGGGGGGGGCGATCGGCGGCCCGGGCCCGGCGCCGGTCAGTTGCCTGTTCCGTGATCCAAGGAGGAACCCAACCCGTGCGTTTTGATGCCACTGGAAAAGTTTCGCTCGATCACATCTACACGCAGCCCGACCCGTACGCCTATTTCGACACGTTGCGCAAGCTCGACTACGACATCCCGCAGCTGGCGAAACCGTATTTCGTCAAAATCATCGAGGCGTACCGGGAGGCACAGGGAAAATCAGGTGCCAA
Organism: Protofrankia symbiont of Coriaria myrtifolia; assembly: GCF_900634755.1. NCBI lineage: Bacteria > Bacillati > Actinomycetota > Actinomycetes > Frankiales > Frankiaceae > Protofrankia > Protofrankia symbiont of Coriaria myrtifolia. The sequence continues at coordinate 16,943 of NZ_CAAAFS010000339.1, read as the reverse complement.
CGTCCTGGACATCGGTTGTTCCTACGGTATCAACGCGGCTCTGCTGAAATGTGACGCAAGTATGGCGGAACTGTACGGACGGTACTGCGACCGGGACGTCGACACACCGGACCGTGACACGCTGCTGGCCCGTGACCAGGAGCTGGTCCGGTCGCGGGCCGACCCGCGCCGGATCCGGTTCGTGGGCCTGGACACCTCGCGGCCCGCCCTCTCGTACGCGCTCGCGGCCGGTTTCATCGACGACGCGGTGCACGCCGATCTGGAGGAGAACGACCCCACCCAGCGACAGCGCCGGCAGTTGGCCGGTACGGACCTGGTCATCTCGACCGGCTGCATCGGCTACGTCACCCACCGGACCCTCATGCGGGTGGTCCACGCGAACGACGAGCGCCGGCCGTGGATGGCGCATTTCGTCCTACGGATGTTCCCGTTCGAGCCCGTCGAGGAGAGCCTGGACGGACTGGGATACGAGACTGCTCATTTCGAGCACATGTTCCGGCAACGGCGCTTCGCCTCCCCCCAGGAGCAGTCGCTCGTGCTAGACACCCTCTACAACGTCGGCGTGGATCCGAGCGGTCTGGAAGCCGACGGCTGGCTCTACGCGCAGCTCTACGTCTCCCGGCCGCGCGGCACGAAGGATTGCGTGGTCATCGACCTCGCAACCAGCAATGGATCATCAACCGGCAAGGAATCGTCCAAATCCCCACAACCACCGAGGTCGAGGATCACATTGACCGTCAACCAGGAACTGAGCGTGGCCCAGAGACTGTCCGCCCCCGCCCCTGTCGCAGTCCCTGGCAATCAGGAGCCGCCCACCCCCACCCCTGCCGAGCAGGAACTGTCCGCCCGCACCTTCGGCAATGAGGACCAGCTGCCACGGGTGCCGCTGCCCACGCTGGAGGAGAGCTCCGAGAGATTCCTCGAGTGGGCGGCACCGCTGCTGACCGCGGACGAACTGGCTCGGACCGAGGCGGCGGTGGCCGCGTTCCGGCGGCCGGACGGCCCCGGCCAGCGGCTCCACCAGGCACTGGTGGAATATGACGCCACCGAGGGCGTGCACAGCTGGCTCGACACGTTCTGGCCGTCCCGGTATCTGGGCCGCCGCGACCGCATCGCGCTCAACGCGAACTTCTTCTTCCTGTTCAAGAAGTCGCCGCTGCGACAGATCGAACGGGCCGCCGGCCTTGTCGCCGCGGCCGTCAACTACAAGCTGCAGCTCGACGACGAACGCATCCCACCGGCCGTCCAGCGGGGACGGCCGCTGTCGATGGAGCAGAACAAGTTCCTGTTCTCCACGACGCGGATACCCGGGGCCGTGCAGGACACCGTCCGCGTACCGTACAGCGAACAATGGCCGGGCCCGTCCCAGGCGCGTCACATCGCGGTGTTCTTCCGCGGGAACATCTTCCGTCTGGACGTGCTGGGCCCCGACGGCCGGCCGTACACCTTAGACGATCTTGCGGCGGGCCTGGAGGCGATCAGGAAGGCCGGTGCGACCCCGGCCGCGCCGGACACCGCCGTCGGACATCTGACCACCAAGGCCCGGGCGGAGTGGGCGGCCAGCCGGCAGACGCTGACTGCCCACCACCCCGGCAACGCCGCCGCGCTCGACGAGCTGGAAACCGCGCTGTTCCTCCTGGACCTGGAGGACATCACGCCCACGGACACCCAGGAGGCGTGCGACCAGCTGTTGTACGGCAACAGCGGTAACCGGTGGTTCGACAAGGCCGTCTCCCTGATCGTCTTCGAGGACGGCACCGCGGGTATCAACATCGAGCACTGCGGTCTGGACGGAACCACGATTCTCAGCTTCGTCGACACGCTGCTGGGTTCCTCACCCGAGGAACACTCGGCGCAGTCGGGGGCCGTCCCTCAGGGCCTGCCGGACATCAGACCCATCGAGTTCGTGCTGGACAGCGACCTGCGGGCCAACATACAGGCCGCCGGCGAGGCGTTCGCGGCGTATGGCGCCGCCACCGCCACGACCATCCTGTCGTTCGACGACTTCGGCGGAAACCGGGCCAAGCAGCTGCGGGTGTCACCGGACGCGTTCGTGCAGCTGGCGTACCAGCTCGCGCACAAGCGGGCCAAAGGGCTGACAGGCGCCACCTACGAGTCGATCGCCACTCGGCAGTACCGGCACGGGCGCACCGAGGCGATGCGCGTCGTCACACCCGAGGTGCTGCGCTTCGTGGCCACGCTGGACGATCCGACGGCGGACGCGGCGACCCGCCGGGCGGCGTTCCGGGCAGCCGCCGAGAAACACGTGGCACAGGCGAAGCAGTGCCAGTCGGGGCAGGCGCCCGAACAGCACCTGTGGGAGCTGCAGCTCATCCAGAAACGGCGCGGTGAGGAGCTGGGGGTGACCGAACCGCTCGACCTGTACGACAGCCCGGGCTGGGTGAAGCTGCGGGACGACTACCTGAGCACCAGCTCCGCGCCCTCGGTCAACATCGAGTACTTCGGTTTCGGCTCGACCAGCAGCCAGTGCATCGGCATCGCCTACGTGCTGCTGCCCGACCGCTTCAACCTCTACCTGAGCACACCGCGCGCGGTGGCCGACGGGCTGTACACCTTCGTCGACCGACTCCGTGAAGCGGTCTACGAACTCCAGGACCTCCTCGCCACCGAAACCCCCGTGGCCTGACCTGTCCCTTCGTCCCCGAACATTCGCAACTGTTTCTCCTGTTTCTCCGCCGAGGTGGCGGCTGGACGGGGTGGGTGAGCCGTCACCCGTTCCGTCTGCCGCCTCCTCCGTTGACGACGAAGCCGCCGCTACCGGCGCCACCGCCGGTGAGGCCGCCGGTGAGGCCGCCGCCGGCTGGTCCGAGGCCGGCGCCGCCGAGGCCGCGCGGGGTGGTGTTGCCGGTGGGCAGGGGGGCGTTCAGGTCCGCGAGGACGACCTGGTCGCCTTCGGACAGGCCGGACGTCACCTGGGTGAAGGCCGTGCCGACCGCGCCCACCCGCACCGGCACGCTGGTCGCCCTGCCGTCGCGCAGGACGGACACGACGTACCGGTTGCCGATCCGCAGCACCGCCGATGTCGGCACGGCGAGTGCGTCCGTCGCGCTGGCGGTGACGATGGCCACGGCCGCGCCCGAGCCGGCGAACAGCTTCCCGCCGTCGTCGTTCAGGCCGATGGTCACCGGATAGGCCGCCCCGGACGACGATCCCGACGACCCGGCCGAGGCCGTCCCGCCGGACGCGGTGGACGCCGCCGGGAGCAGGCCGACCGCCACCACGGTGCCGGTCAGTGGGGAGCTGGTCCCGTCGGGGGTGATCCTGGCCCTGGCGCCGATCTTCACGGCGGCCAGGTCGCTGTCGCTGACGGTCGTCGTCACCTGCATGGCGTCCGGGTTCAGCACGACGATCGTGGCTGTGCTCGACCCGGCGCTGACGGACTGGCCGGGGGCGATGTTGACGGCGGCCACCAGACCGCTGATCGGGCTGATCAGCCGTGCCTGGTCCAGGCTCTGCTGGGCCACCAGGAGCACGGCGTCGGCAGCGTCGACCGCGGCCTGGTCGGCGGCGATCTGAGCGGCGGACGCCGGTGCGCGTGAGCCGCCCGTTCCCGCGCCGCCCGTCCCTGAGCCGCCCCCGCCCGCGGCACCACCCGCACCCGTGCCACTCGCCGCGGACCGGCCTGTCGCGCCGCCCCCGGCTGCCGTGCCGCCGAGCGTGTTCTGGTCGCCGTGGGTAGTTGTCCCCCCGCTCTGGCCCGTGCCGCCGGTCGCTGTCCCGGCTCCGGTCGGTCCGGACGACGGTCGGTCCGCACCCGCACCCGCTTCGGTGCCCGGCGCTGTTCCTGAGCTTGCTCCTGCTCCTGGGGCTGCTCCTGTGCCTGGGCTCGCGCCTGCGTCCGGTTGCGGCCCGGGGGACTGCTGCCCGCCCTGGGCCTGGGCCTGGGCCAGCAGCTGTGCGACCGCGGCGTCGAGGGCCGCTATGTCCGCCGCGACCGCGCGCAGCCGCTCGTTGAGCGCCTCCTGCTCGGCGAGGACCTGCTGGAGCAGCGCCGCACAGTCCGTACCGTCGGGCGCCGCGCTGCTGGTCGCCGGCGTCGTGGCCGCCGCGGCGACCGGTGACGACAGGGATGCCGGGGCCACGGTGCCCGAGCCCGAGATCCCGCCGCCGGGCGTGACGCCGGATGCTGCCGAGCCCGAGGTGGCACCCCCGCTCTGGTGCTCTTCGCCCTGGTGCAGGCCGTCCAGGAACGACTGGCACACCGACTGCTCGTGGGCGAGATCGGCCTTGATCTGGGACAGGATCGTGTCGGCGGCGTGCTGGTCGGCCAGCAACCGCTGTTGGTACTGCCTGACGAGCTCCTCGGCCGAGCCCGCCGCCCCGGTCGTCCCCGTGCCGTCGGCGGTTCCGGCCGGCGCCGTGCCACCCGCGTCCCCTGTTGCCGTTACCTGGCCCACATCCTGGACGCCGGCTCGGCCCGAGGCGACGAACAGCGCCGCGCTGACCCCGCCGATCCCAGCCGATGCCGATGCGGGCGCGGCGGTGGACGCACTGGTGGACGCCGAGGCCGTGCCGGCCGTGGTCTGGCTGGTCTGGTCGGCGGCGAGCCTCGCCTGCGCCGAAGCGAGGGCGGACCGGGCGTTGTCGACCGCCGCGGCCAGGGTGGACGTGTCGAGCTCGGCCAGCACGTCACCTGTTGTCACGTGCTGGCCCACCGTCACGGCAACCCTGGTCACCCGTCCGCTGACGGGGAAACTCACCGCTGCCTGGCTGACGGCTGTCACGGCGCCGGTGGAGTTCAGTGTCGCCTCGACACTGCGATGGGTGACCGCGGCGGTCCGGTAGGACGGCCCGCCCGAGGCGGCCGTGGCGGCGAGAACTCCGCCGCCGGCCCCGCCGGCGACGACGATGACAGCGATCACCGTCGCCCGGCGGCGCAGCCGCTGCCGCCGGCCGCGTGAGTTCCGGTCAGCCACGGGTGCTCTCCCCGGTGCGGGTGGGCTCCCGGACAAAGACCGACGCGGGCACGAGCGGTTCGGGCACGATCGGTTCTGGCAGGTTCGGTTCGGGCACGGTGGGCTCGTTTTTCTGATCGTGGCCCCGGAGGCGGGACAGGGCCGGGCGGCGGCGGGTCGTCATTCGCTGCGCAACGCGTCGATGGGGGCCAGCCTGGCCGCCCTGCTGGCCGGGTAGACGCCGAATCCGACGCCGATCCCCATCGCGACGACGATCGCGCCGACGGTCGCGGGGAGCGAGACGTCGATCCGTTGGGAGATCAGGTGGGGGAGCAGCGCGTCCCCCAGCAGCCCGAGGGCGGCGCCGGCGAGCCCGCCAGTCAGGCCGAGGATGGACGCCTCCACCAGGAACTGGCGTCTGATCACCCGGGGTGGCGCGCCCAGCGCTTTGCGCAGGCCGATCTCTCGGATGCGTTCGGTGACGGAAACCAGCATGATGTTCATCACGCCGATGCCGCCGACCAGCAGTGAGATCGCGGCGATCCCGCCGAGCAGCACGGTGAGTGTCCGGTCCACCGAGGTGGCGGCGGCCAGGATGGACTGTTGGCTGGCGATGGTGAAGTCGGCGGCGGCGGGCGTGCTGACGCGGTGCAGCGCCAGCAGTGTGTTGGTGGCCTCCTGGTGGGCGGCCGACAACGTCTGCGACGACGACGCCTCCAGGTAGATGTTCTGCACGGAGCCGCGGGCCGCCCCGCCGAACACCCGGTTCGCCGCGGTGCTGATCGGCAGGATCGCCTGGTCGTCCTCGTTGGCCGTGGCGGACGAGCCGGCTGCCGCGAGCGTCCCGACCACCTGCATGGGGACTCCGGAGACCGCCACGGTCGCGCCGACCGGGTCACGGCCGCCGAACAGCTGCTCGGCGGTGCTGGCGGCGAGCACGACGACCGCGGCCTGGGCGGTGATGTCCTGGCTGGTCAGGAAGCGGCCAGACGCGATCTTGCGAGCCCGGACCGACAGCCAGTCGGGCGTCGTCCCGACGACCGTGGTGGTCCAGTTCGACGTGCCGGCCGTCAGCGACAGGCTGCGCTGGCTGGCCGGCGCGACCGCGGCGATGTCCGGAGCGACGTCCTTCGAGGCCAGGGCCTCGGCGTCGTGCACGGTCAGGGTCGAGGCCGAGCCGAAGCCGCCGCGGACGCCGTCGCTGCTGGTGGCGCTGCCCGGGGTGACCACGAGCAGGTTGCTGCCCAGGGAGTTGATCTGGTCGCGGACCTGGTTCTGGGTGCCCTGGCCGAGGCCCACCGTGAGGATGACCGCGGCGATGCCGATGAGAATCCCGAGGACGGTCAGGGCCGAACGGGACCGGTGCGTACGTACCGCCTCGATGCCGATGCGCAGTGTCTCCAGCCAGCTCATGGGCGGATCACCCAGGTGAGCCGGGCCAGGTCGCCATGGGCTGCCTTCCCGTGCCTGTGCTCGGGCCCGAGCACAGGCACGGGAACGGGGCCCGGGCCGGCGACGGCTCCGAACCCGGCGCTGGCGCCGAATCCGACGTCCCCGGGCCCGTCGGCGTCGTCACTCGGATGATCAGAGCTGGTGTCGTACTGGATGCCGCCGTCCCGGATGCGCACCACCCGGCCGGCGGTGGCGGCGACCTCGGGCTCGTGGGTGATGAGCACGATCGTGCGGCCGGACGCGTGTAACTCGCCGAGCAGGTCGAGCACGTCCTGGGTGGACGCGCTGTCGAGGTTGCCGGTCGGTTCGTCGGCGAGGATGAGCGCGGGGTCGGTGACCAGCGCCCGGGCGACGGCGACCCGCTGCTGCTGGCCGCCGGAGAGCTCGTTCGGGCGGTGGGCGATCCGGTCCCCCAAGCCCACCTTCTCCAGCGCCTCGATCGCCCGGACGCGACGCTGCGCCCGTCCCGTCCCGGCGTAGCACAACGGCAGCTCCACGTTGCGCCACGCGGACAGGGTGGGAAGCAGGTTGAACTGCTGGAAGACGAAGCCGATCCGCCGGTTGCGGATCTCGGCGAGAGCGTCCTCGGACATCCGGGCGACGTCCTCGCCAGCAAGGCGATAGTGGCCCGCGGTGGGTATGTCGAGGCAGCCGAGGATGTTCATCAGGGTCGACTTCCCCGACCCGGACGGGCCCATGATCGCTATGTACTCTCCCTCGGAGATGCGCAGGTCGACGCCGCGCAGCGCGTCGACCTCGATGGCGCCGGTCCGGTAGGTCTTGCGAACACCGTCGAGTTCGATGACGGGTGGCGAGCCGGCCGGCGGCTCGGCGAGGAGTGATCCGCTCTCGGCCACGGCTCAGCCCGCCCCGCCGCCGCGGACGCCTCCGCCGAACCCGGCACCGGCACCGGCACCGCCGAACCCGGCACCACCGAACCCGGGACCGCCACCGGCACCGGCCGCCGCCGAAGCCGCCGGAACGGCCGTTCGGGACTTCCCCGCCACCACCGGAGCGTCCGGCGGAGGCCGTCTCGGGCAGCAGCACCATGTCGCCGGCCGCCAGCCCCTCGGTGATCTGCGTGACGCCACCGGAACTCGCGCCGACCGTCACCGTCCGGGACACCTGCCGGCCCTCGACCAGCTGGTACACCTGCGCCTGGGCGCCGCTGTAGTGCAGGGCCGCGGTCGGCACGGTCAGGACGTCGGTGAGCTGCTGGACGATGATCTGAACCTGGGCGCTGGCTCCGAGGTGCAGCCCCGCCGGGGTCCCGGTGACATCGATGGTGACCGGGTACATCGCGACTCCCGAAGCAGTCCCTGAGGTCGTCCCCGAGCTCTGGGCCGGCAGCAGACCGACGGTGGCGACCGTTCCGGACAGCGTCGTGGTGGCACCGTTCGGGGTGATGACCGCCTGGTCGCCCTTCTTGACCTCGCCGATCTGGGTGTCGTCGACGTTCGCCGCGATCGTGTAGCCGTCCGAGCCGACCACCACCACCTGCGCGGACGAGGCCGACGCCGCACTGGTCGAGGCGGAGCTCGTCGAGCTCCCACCGCCGCCTCCGCTCCCGCCGCCCGTCCCGCCGGAGGCGGCCGTTCCGCTGCCGGAGACCTGCTGGCCGACCGTCAGGTTGACGGTCGCGACCGTGCCAGCGATCGGTGAGGTCAGCGTCGCCTGGGACAGTGACTGCTGTGCCGCGGCCAGCGCGTTGCGCGCGGCGGTGACTGCCTGGTTGTCGGCGTTCACCTGTGCGTCGGACGCCCCGGCGCTGCGGTCCGCGGACAGTTTGGACTCGCTGGTGGCCACGGTGGCCTCGGCCTGCGCGACCGAGGCCGCCAGCGCCGCCGAGTCGATCGTGGCCAGCACCTGTCCGGTCATGACCTGCTGGCCGACGGTGACCGAAACACCGGTGACCCGGCCGGAGACACCGAAGGTCAGGTTGGCCTGGTGGGCGGCCTGAATGACCCCGGTGGCCGAAACCGTCTGCCGGATCGTCCCGGGGCCCGCCGCCACCAGCCGCGGGCCGCTGCCGTCGGCGGACGAGGAAACCGCCAGGCCGATCGTTATGGAACCCGCCACGATCACAATGGCAGCCACCGCCGCAAGGGCAAGTGTCCTGTGTCCGATCCGTAGGCGCGTACGCCGCACCTGCATCCACTCCTCCGAAAGCCCCGGTGGACGGGGCGGGCCCGCTTGCGTGTCCGGCCGGCCGAAGAGCACACGATCACAGGTTTTTCGCGTGCCCGGACGACCTGCCGGAGACACCGGAACAAACACGGCCGGTGCTGATCGCGAGTGGTTCCCGACCGGGATCAACGCGCCTCAGCCTCGCGGAGAAGCCTTGGTATTTGCTGAGGGAATCCGGTGGAATTCCTGATCGTGGCTTTATCCGGCCATGATGTTCTGACCGGCGTCCGCTCGTTGTTGAATTGTTTGGCCGGTGCGTCCGTCAACGGAGGTTTTCGGTTACGGCGCGCGGTGCCGCGGCGAGCTCGCCGATCGTGGCCCGGGCTCGCTCGTGCTCCTGGCGCCGGCCCGTCTCGGTGGCCTGCCGCGCCGGACGCCGGCCGGGCGGTGGCCGGGTGGTGGTCGAGCCGGCGGCGACCGGGATGCGAGACGGCGTTCCCACAGTGTTCCTACAGCGTTCCCCACTGTGTTCCCCACCGATCTGGTTGACAATCATTCGGGTGTTGCCTAGCGTCGACCGCATGAGCCGGCATACCTATCTGGTCTGCCGCGCGCACGTTGACCTCCGTCGCGTGGCGAGCGCGCTCTGTCCGTCCGCCTGATGCCGCCGCTGGATTCTCAGCGTGCCCAGGCCGTCCGGATGCATGCGGTCCTTCTTCGTCCCGGACTTCTCCGTTTCCCTGCCGGCAGGCGGCATCGAGAGGGTCGTCGGCCCTGACCAGGGTTTCGACTCCATCAGACTGATCATCTGCGAGACGGGCAACGTGGGTCCGCGCGTCTGCCCACCACGTGGGCCGTGACGACATCCGCACATCCGCGGCCCTGCCGAGTCCGCATGCAGCACCGCAGCGCGAGGAGGTCAGCCGTGCCGGCACTCAACCATCCCCTGGCGTCGTCCGTGACCGCGGGTCGCTCGGACCCGACAGGCACCGCCGCGGCGGTGCTGCGCGCCGTGTTGGATCACGGGCCGGTGGCGCGCACCCTCATCGGCCGCGCGACCGGGCTGAGCCCGGCCGTGGTGTCGCGGCAGACCGCCGATCTGATCTCCCTCGGGCTGCTGCGTGAACTGCCGGCGCTGTCCAGCCCGCCACGCGCCGGCCGCCCGTTCGTCCCCTTGGACATCGACACGCAGCGTCACCTCGCCTGCGGGGTGCACATCGCCGTCCCCAACATCACCTTCGGTCTGGTGGACCTGCGTGGCCAGGTGGTGGCCCAGGAGAGCGTGCCGCACCAGGGTGACGCGCGCGAGGTGCTGCGGCAGATCAGCCAGTATCTTCCCGGCTTCGTGGCGCGGCACGCCCGAGGCAGCAGGCTGCTCGGACTGGGAGTGGTCACCGGCGGATGGGTGGACCCGCAGCGCGGCGTCATCGTCGAGCACGGTCTGCTCGGGTGGAGTGACGTGCCGGTCCGTCAGGTGCTCGCCGAGACGACCGGCCTGCCGGTCCATGTGGACGGCCATGCCCGCGCGCTGGCGCAGGCAGAGATCATGTTCGGGGATCCGCGGGCCCGGCGCAGCCTGGTGCACCTGTTCGTCGGGAACGTCGTCGACGCGGCGATCGCCACCGGCGGCGAGGTGCACTGGGGCCCGCACGCCGGCGCCGGGGACGTCGCCCACCTGCCGCTGGCGGACAGTTCGGTGCGCTGCCCCTGCGGGCGGTCCGGCTGTGTGCAGGCCGCCATCTCGGAACGGGTCCTGGCAGAGCGGGCGTTTCGGGAAGGGAGGATCGAAAAGCCCGACCTGTGGCTTCTGCTGGACGCGGCCCGCTGTGGCGACCAGCGCGTGCTGGCGCTCTTCCGCGACCGGCTGCGTGTCATCGGCCGGGTGGTGGCCCTGCTGCTGGACGTGATCGACCCGGAGGTGCTGGTGCTCACCGAGGCAGCCGCGATCTTTCTGCCGGACCTGCTGCCCGACCTGTACGAGCAGATCGCGGCGCACTCGCGGGTGTGCGACAGCCCGGAGCGTATCGTGCTACCCACCCGCTTCGGAGCGCACAGCCTTGCCGTCGCCGCGAGCGCGACCGTGCTGGACGCCGTCCACCGCAGCCCGCGCAGCCTGCGCCCGGCCCCGGCCCCGGCCTCCGCCCGGGCTCGGACCCGAGCCCGGGCCGGGGCCGGGCGGCTGTCCGACTGAGTTATTTTCACTCGAGCGGTAAACATTGACCCGGCCGGCCTGCAGTATGAGTATCGAAACATGAGCGACATCGGGTACGCCGTGTCCGGGCATGCATCTTCTGAATGTACGTTGCCTGCGTGCGCATCGTGCCGGTGCGTATTGACCGGGTGTGCCGACCGTGTTGCCCGTCGCTGTTCTTCCACATTGTGCGACGTGGTGGTTCCGATTGTTTCGTAGGCGTCGGGGCCGTGGTATCGCGGCATTCTTCCGAATGATTCAGGGCCGGTCGCCGGCTGTTGCCGTCGTTTCCTGCGTCACTCGTATTCCATCTGTATTCCGGTGGCCGGCCCGTCTGTTCACGTAGGAATGAATACGGCGGTGCGGGTCTGGGTTCTGTTCCGGGACCGGCCGCGGCCGCGGCCGGCTGTTCTTTCCGCCAACCAGTCTGGAGCACGCAGCGATGACAAGTACCGTCCAGCGGCTGGGTATCGACGTCCGGCCGCTTTCCGGGCACACCGGAGCCGAGATTCACGGCGTCGACCTGAGCCAGCAGCTCGACGACGCCACGATCGCCGAGATCCGTTCCGCCCTGCTGCGCTGGAAGGTCGTGTTCTTCCGCGACCAGTCCATCGGCCACGCCGAGCAGATCGCCTTCGGCGCCAGGTTCGGTAAGATCACTCCCGCCCATCCGCACGAGGACGCCCCGCCCGAGGGCTTTCCGCAGATCCTGCCGATCGACAGCCGCCGTTACGAGAAGAAGTTCGGCAAGCGGAAGATCACCTATGACAACGGCTGGCACACCGATGTCACGGCGCTGGTGAACCCGCCGGCCGGGTCGATTCTGCGCGCCGACATCGTCCCCCCGTACGGTGGTGACACCGCCTGGACCAATCTGGTCGCGGCCTATCAGGGCCTCCCGGAAGAGCTGCGTGCGTTCGCCGACGGGCTACGGGCCAAACACAGCTTCAGTCCCCGCCTGCTGGCCGGGACCCCCTACGGGGAGAAGATCGCGTCGAATCCGCTGCTGGCGATCCACCCGGTGGTCCGGGTGCACCCGGAAACGGGCGAGCGGGCGCTTTTCGTCAGCCCGACCTTCACCTCCGGGGAAAACGAGATCATCGGATTCTCCACGCGGCAGAGCCACCGGATTCTCGACCTCTTCTACGAGCAGATCGCCCGGCCCGAATACACGGTGCGGTTCCGCTGGAGCCCGGGCGACGTCGCCTTCTGGGACAACCGGGCGACCGCCCATCTGGGCCCGTCCGACCTCAACCACCTCGACTTCGACCGCGTGCTGTACCGGATCACCCTGGAAGGGGACATTCCGGTCGGGGTCGACGGGCGGCAGTCGGAACTCGTGGCCGGGCAGCCCTTCCTCGCCGACTGACCGACGCACGAGGCGGGCCACGGGTCGGGCGTGGGCTTGCCGCTACCCGGTGGGCAGGTCCTCCGCGGGCACGGACGGTCTGGCCCGCCGGCCGGACAGCCGCGCCTCCAGGTAGGTCGCCAGCCTGGTCACCAGATAGTTGATGAGGATGAAGATGCCGCCGATGACCAGATAGGTCTGGATCGGGTTGTGCAGGGTCTGGATGGCGATCAGGGCCCGGCGCAGCAGCTCCTCGTAGGAGATGAAGGCCCCGAGCGAGGTGTCCTTGAGGATCACCACGAGCTGGCTGATCAGAGCCGGCAGCATCGAGCGGAACGCCTGTGGCAGCAGGACGATCCGCAGCGTCTGGCCGTGGGTGAGGCCCAGCGCCGAGGCCGCGTCACGCTGCCCCTTCGGCACCGCGAGGATGCCGGCTCGGACGATCTCGGAGATGATCACCGAGTTGTAGGCGGTCAGACCGATCACGATGTACCACAGCGGCGGCAGCTTCAGCCCGTAGACCGGGAGAACCTGCGCCGCAAAGAAGATCGCGATCACCACGGGCACGCCGCGCAGCAGCTCGACCGCCCCGACCACGGCCCACCGGTACCATCGGGCCGCGGAGATCCTGGTCGTCGCGATGAGCACCCCGAGCAGCAGGGAGAGGGACATCGCCAGGGCGGCGGCGGTCAGGGTGTGCACCAGACCGCCGCCGAGCAGGCGCCACAGGTCCGCGAAGTCCTCGTCCCCGGGGTTGAACAGCGGACTCCACCGGCTGCCGTCGAACTGGCCGTTCGCCGCCAGCCGGCGGACGGCCAGCACCGCCAGGCCGACCAGCACGACACCGGCGACAACGCTGGCGACAGCGATCCGTCGGCGTCCCCGCGGGCCCGGGGCGTCGTAGAGAACCGAGCGGCTCACCGCGCCACCCGCAGCCGTTTCTCCGCCGCCAGCACGAGCAGGCCGGCGGGGATGACGATGACGAGATAGCCGATCACGACCCCGGCGTAGACCGGTAACGCGGGTTCCCCCCGCGCGCCGTTCAGCGTGCTCGCGACGCTGTAGAGTTCGCCGCCGACGCCGAACGCGCCGACGATCGCGGAGTTCTTCACCATCGCGATCCCGACGTTGCCCAGCGGGGGGATGACCGCCCGGATCGCCTGCGGCAGGATGACCAGCCGTAACGACTGGCCGAAGGTGAGGCCGATCGAGCGGGCGGCCTCCGCCTGGCCTGTTTCCACCGCGCCGATTCCGCTGCGTACCGCCTCGCAGACGAACGCGGCGGTGTAGACGGTCAGCCCGGTGACCCCGAAGGCGAAGTACGAGCCGTTGATCCCCACCTCCGGCAGGCCGAAGGCGAAGGCGAACAGGACGATCGTCAACGGGCAGTTGCGGACCAGTGTGACGTAGACGGTGCCCACGGCGCGCAGGGGCGGCACCGGCGACACCCGGAATCCCGCGAGAACGACCCCGAGCAGCAACGCCGCCACGGCGACCAGACCACAGATCGTCAGCGTTCCCAACAGGCCGTCGGCGTACAGGCCGAGGTTGTCGGTGATGACATCCATGGCGGCTCCGGGGCGGCGTCGGCTCGGGTACTACGGGCTTACGGCACTAACAGAACTGGCAGCAGGTTACAAAGGTGACGAAGGCGCAGGGTCGGGAAGATGTTGATCAGGAGCAGGTGGCGAGCGTGGGCAGGGCCGGCGCGGCCCCGGCGACCTTGCCCGCCGTGGACTCCCAGGCCTTCGCGTAGCGGCCGTCCGCCGCCGCCGCGGTCAGCTGCTCGTCGATGAACTGGCAGAAGGCGGTGTCACCCTTTTTGATGCCGATGCCGTAGGGCTCGGTGGTGAAGGGCTTGCCGACGATCTTGAACGCGCCGCCACTGGCGTCCACCAGGCCCAGCAGGACGACGTTGTCGGTGGTGACGGCGTCGACCTGGCCGGTACGCAGCGCGTCCGCGCACTTGGAGTAGACGTCGAAGAGCACGATGTTGGACGCGTCGGCGTATTCCTTGATTTTCTCGGCCGGGGTCGAGCCGGAGACGGAGCAGACCTTCGCGTTCGTCGCGCGCAGGGACTCCGGCCCGGTGATCGTGGTGTTGTCCTTCTTCACCATGATGTCCTGGCCGGCCTGGTAATAAGGACCGGCGAAGCTGATGAGCTGCTTGCGCTTGTCGTTGATGGTGTAGGTGGCGACGATGAAGTCCACCCTGCTCTGCTGGATCGCGCCCTCCCGCTGGGCCGACGGTGTCTCGACGAAGGTGATGTCGTCAGGGTCGATCCCCAGGCCGTCGGCGATGATTTTCGCGATTTCGACGTCGAATCCCTCGACATCGCCGCCGAGGCCCTTCAGCCCGAACAGCGGCTGGTCGAACTTGGTACCGACGGTGACCTTTCCCGCCTCGGCGAGCCTGGCCGCCGTGGTGCCGGCGGCGAAGGTGGGCTTCGCCGGGGTTTCGGCCTCCGTACCGGTCGTGTCGCTCCCACAACCGGCGGCGGCGAGTGCGACAGTACCGGCGAGCACGGCCGTCACCAGCCGTCGTCCTCGCCGTGGGTACCGCTGGAGTGGGTGGTGCTGGAGCGGGAAACGTGGAATCCGCATGGTCGTCCTTTCAAGGGGGAGCCTGTCGGCCAAGGGCGGGCACGGGCCGGCTCAGTGGGGGAGGACACGGGCCAGGAAGTCGCGGGCCCGCTGTGTACGCGGGCTGTCGAAGAAGTCCGCCGGAGCGCCTTCCTCGAGAATTCCGCCGTCGGCCATGAACACGACCCGGTCCGCGGCCCGCCGGGCGAACCCCATCTCGTGCGTGACGACCACCATGGTCATGCCGTCGCGGGCGAGCTCGGCCATGACGTCGAGCACCTCGGCGATGTATTCCGGGTCGAGCGCCGAGGTGGGTTCGTCGAAGAGGATCACCTTCGGGTCCATGGCCAGCGCCCGGGCGATCGCGACACGCTGCTGCTGCCCGCCGGAAAGCTCGGCGGGATAGCTGCCGGCCTTCGCGCCGACGCCCACCCGGTCGAGTAGTTCCCGCCCCCGGTGCTCGGCCGCGTTCCGCGGGATTCCCCGGACCTTTGTCGGCCCGAGCGTGACGTTCTCCAGCGCCGTCTTGTGGGCGAAGAGGTTGAAGGCCTGGAAGACCATGCCCACTTCGGCCCGTAACCGCGCGAGCGCGCGCCCCTCCTCGGGCAGTTGGCGCCCGTCGATCGTGATCCGGCCGGCGTCGATGGTCTCCAGCCGGTTGATGCAGCGGCACAGTGTCGACTTGCCCGATCCCGACGGGCCGATGACGACGACCACCTCGCCGCTGTGTACGGTCAGGTCGATCGCGTGCAGGGCACGGAAATCGCCGAAGGACTTCTCGACGCCCTCCATGACGATCAGGGGTTCACCCCGGGTGCTCTCCGTCACATGCAACCCTTCGGTCAGGCTGAGCGGAACGGTAGCAGGTGAGCTCCGCCTGCCTGGGCGGCGTGTCGGATGTCGAACGGTTCGAGCCCGCGGTCTGGACCTGTCGCGATAGCCGTGGTCTGTGACCTGACGACGATCCAGACGTTTGGCGAACGCGGTCCGCCCCGGTCCGCCGCCGGCGGTCGCGGTTGACCGGGCGCCGGTCCGGCGAGCGTATCCGGTGAGGCGGACAGGCCGGTTCCGGGAACAGGACGGGCCGGTTTCCAGGGCAATGGTGGGCCGGCCGTTCCTGGATTCCATAATATGCTTGATTTTCGGCAGGTCGCGGTGGCGGAAAAGCGACCGTGATGCCACCGGTGTACTCCGTCCACGGTAAAATCACCAATCGAATCTGATCGCCGAGATCGGAGATACCGGTTACTGGAATTCGCCGTCGGCAGGATGAGAACGTTCAGGTTCGGGTGGGTTCCGGGTCGGCACGGTGAAATATGTGAGTATGCGGATGTTCGTCTGGCTTTCACTTCCGGTCCACCAACGACGCATCGGAACACACTAATCTGATTCGGCTCCACAGCAAGCGCTCGTGCTTGTTCCCGCGGCACTTCTGGAGGTCTGCTGTGTCTGTTCTTGCCCATGTCAAACGCCCGCGTTGGGCCCTCGCCGCTCTCGGTACCACCACGGTTCTGGCCGCCGCGACGGTCGGACTACTGGCGCCCAGCGCGCAGGCGGCGACGCTGCCGACGCCCGACCACGTGGTCGTCGTCGTCATGGAGAACCACGGCTACCCGCAGATCATCGGTAGCTCAAGCGCACCGTACATCAACAACACGTTGAAGGCCGGGGGTGCCAATCTTACGCAATACTATGCTCTGACCCACCCCAGTCAGCCCAACTACCTGGACATCTTCTCCGGCGGCACGCAGGGCGTCACCGATGACAGTTGTTATACCCCGCAGTTCAGCAGCGCGGCCAACCTCGGCTCCGAGCTGATCGCGGCCGGCAAGGCCTGGGGCAGCTACAACGAGGGCCTGCCCTCCCAGGGTTCGACGGTGTGCACCAACAGCAGCACTAAGTATGCGCGCAAGCACAACCCGTGGTTCGCCTTCAGTAACGTGCCGCTGAACACCGCTTACACCTTCAATCAGTTCCCCGCCAACTACACCACGTTGCCGAAGGTCTCGTTCGTTATCCCGAACCTGTGCAACGACATGCACGACTGCTCGGTCGGCACGGGTGACACATGGCTGCAGAACAAGCTCGGCGCCTACGCCACCTGGGCCAATACCCACAACAGCGTCCTCATCGTGACCTTTGACGAGGACAACGGTTCCTACGGCAACCGCGTCGCCACGGTGCTCTACGGGCAGCACGTCGTCCCGGGCAGTTCCTCGTCCACGACCTACAACCATTACAACCTGCTACGCACCCTGGAGGATCTGAGCGGCCTGACCACCCACGCGGGGAACGCCGCGAGCGCATCGGACATCACCGGTATCTG
>NZ_CAAAFS010000338.1:0-11932 GCF_900634755.1 Protofrankia symbiont of Coriaria myrtifolia | reverse complement strand
CACTAGGCGACCGTGTACCTGGTGAGCACCTTGCACCACTGAGTCGGCCGGCCCGGGTGACCACCCGGGCCGGCCGACCAGCCTCCCCGTACCCGTTGCCGCCTTCCGGGCCGGGTCAGGCGGGGTACGCTCGGAACAGTTCTTCGATCTTCGCTCGGCCCTGCCGCGCCAGCCAGGTCTCGAAGTCCATCAGCCCCGGGTGGAGCGTGCGCAGCGTGGGGATGTCCGCCTGCCAGCCGCCCTTGTCGGTCGCGAAGAGGTACGCGGCTCTGAGGTCGTCGAGGTTGCTGCCGGCGAGGGGCCCGAACTGCGTGACCGCTTCCAGCGAGAGCTCGCGGTACTCGATGCTCCGCCCGGTCGCGCGGCTGATGACGGCAAGGATCTGACGCGCTGTCAGCTCGTCGCCGGCAATCTCGATCTCCTTGCCCAGGTAGCCCTCCGGGCGGGCGAAGGCGAGCGCGGCGAACGCCCCGATGTCGTCGACGGCGATGATCTGGACCGGTCCGCCGTCCGTGGCGAAGCCGCGCTCGGCACCGCCTACCGACGTGTAGACGAAATGCTCGATGTCGGCGGCCCTGGCCGCGTCGGCCACGTTCACACCGAGGCGCACCTCGTCGATCGCCGTGCCGGGCCTGTCGCGGACGGGCTGATCCCATGCGGGCTGGACGCTGAAGACGCCGTGGACACCCTGGGCGGCCGCATCCAGCGAGGCGCGGTCGTGCATGTCCCCGGCGACGATCTCGGCTCCGGCCCGCGCGAGCGCCTGTGCGGCCGCGCTGGACGGGTCGCGGGTCAGGGCCCGCACCTGCCATCCGTCCGCAAGCAGGTATGCGGCGGCCGCGGCTCCCTGCCCTCTGGTCGGTCCTGTCACGAGGATGCTCTTGGACGTCTTGGCCATGATCCCTCCCGGTAGCGGGCGTCTGAAGGAGGTAGTCTCCGGACACGATTCGGAGCCTCGCTCCGGAAATATATGGAGCAGTGCTCCATATCGCAACACCCGGGAGGCGCACCACATGGCGAAGCCGACGAGCGACACGCCCGCAGCCGCTGACCCCGCCCTGCGCGCGGACGCCCGCCGCAACTACGACCTGTTGCTGACCGCTGCCCGCGTCACCTTCGCCGAGCACGGCACCGACGCCTCCCTGCGGGAGGTCGCGCGACGGGCCGGTGTCGGGATCGGGACGCTCTACCGGCACTTTCCGACCCGGGAGGCGCTCGTCGAGGCGCTGATGCGCAACGGCTTCGACAGCCTGCGTGCGAAGGCGGAGGAACTGCTCACGTCCCCGGCCCCGGGCGACGCGCTGATCATCTGGCTGCGGGAGATGGCCGTCCGCTCGGTCGCCTACCATGGGCTGCCCGCCTCGGTGCTGGCCGCGCTACACGACGAGGGCTCGCATCTGTACTCCTCGTGCCATGCCATGCGTGCCGCCGCGGCCCGCCTGCTCGTCCGCGCCCAGCGGTCCGCGGCCGTTCGCCCGGACGTCACCGCCGAAGAGCTGTTCGTGTTGGTGGCGGCGATCGCCTGGGCGGGTGAGCGGACGTCCGGGGGAGCGGAGCTGACCGACCGTCTGCTGTCGCTGATGATGACCGGGCTGCAAACAGGCCTGCCACGAATCACAGATCACGGATCACGGAAGGCTAACGGCAGCCTTTGACGCGACACCGCGTCGACGGCGGGTGAGACTACGAGTTCGCCGTGTGGCCCTGTTTCACGCCGTTTCCCCGCCCCGCGCCCGCGGCATCCGGGCAGGATGCGCCAGGGCGGGAGGCATCCGGGTGGGAGGTGTCCGGGCGGCGGGCACCACGTGGGAGCTCCGCGAGGGAGGCCGCGATGCCGGCCAGTACCCACTCCAGGCCTTCGTCGAACCTTTGCTGCGCCTCGCCGCGGTCGGTCAGCAACGCGAGGTCGGGACCGAGGTCGGCGATACGGGGGTAGTCGCCGGTTGCGACGAGAGCGCGAAGGTAGCTCTGCATCAGATGCTGCTGTTCGGCGGCGTTCCCGCTGTCCCGCGGGGGCATGCGCTGTTCCAGGTGCTCGGTGACGATGTGGCCGATCGTGTAGGTGTCGATGGTCCGCAGGATGCAGATCTTGCGGCGCTGGTCGATGTCGAGGCTGGCGACGGCGGCCAGGGACTGCTCCATGTGACGGATGGCGTTGGGGCCCAGACGCGGCCAGGTGCCCCTGGCCTTCACGATCCAAGGGCGTCGTAGGGTGACGGCGCGCGTCTGTTGGGCGATGGTCCACAACGCCTCCCGCCAGTTGGCGGGCAGTGGCTCGGGGACGATGATGTCGGCGATGGCCTTGTCGGTCATCAGCTCGAAGAGGTCGTCCTTGCGCTTGATATGCGAGTAGAGGCTCATCGGACGAGCGCCCAGCGCCGCCGCGACCCGCCGGATGGAGACCGCGCCCAGCCCTTCGGCGTCGGCCAGCGTGATCGCCGCGTCGACGATCGCGTCCCGGCTGAGCCCCGGCTTCTTCTCCTTGGCCAGGCGGGTCCACAACAGGCCGACCGGCGGCCGGTCGGCCTGCGGAGAGGCGGCCGGCGCCTGGATCGCGGCATGGCGCTCGCAGGACACGCAATGAGGGTATCGCCGGATCGGATCCGGCGATACCGCGTACGATTAATCGATACGACGTCCCGTTCGATGGACGCTGTACGAGATATCGATACGGTGTAGCGTCAACGATGGCCGCGTATCCGACCGCCTACGTCGCGCCAGGACACTCCAATATCAACTGTTTCCGGAGGCTCGTGATGGCAGAACCCCAGGCGTCCACCGCGTCCGGGCGACCGAACGAGCTGAACAAGCCGAACGGGCCCCGGGAGCCGAAGCGGGCGGGGGCGGACCGGCTCGACCCGGCACTGATCCGTCTCGCCGGAATCATCCTGGTCGGCGCGGTGGTCGTGCAGTTGGACACCACGATCATCGCTGTCGCCATCGACACTCTGGGCCGCTCGTTCAACGTCGGAATCTCGACGATCCAGTGGGTCAGCACCGGGTACATGCTCGCCCTGGCGATGGTGATCCCACTGACCGGCTGGTCGGTGGAGCGGTTCGGCGGCAAGCGGATGTGGATACTGTCGCTGGCGCTGTTCCTCGTCGGGTCGGCACTGTGCGGCTCGGCCTGGTCGGCCGGCAGCCTGATCGCCTTCCGGGTCATGCAGGGCATCGGCGGCGGCATGCTCCTGCCGCTGATGCAGACCCTTCTCGCTCAGGCCGCCGGTCCGCAGCGGCTGGGGCGGCTGATGGCCACGGTCGCCGTGCCCGCCCTGGTGACGCCCATCCTGGGACCGGTCATAGGTGGTGTGATACTCGACAACCTGAGCTGGCGTTGGATCTTCTTCATCAACGTCCCGATCTGCCTCATCGCTCTGCTGCTGGCCTGGCGAGGAATGCCCGACGTACGGACCCCCGGTCGGCACCCGCTGGACGTTCTCGGGCTCGCGCTGCTCTCCCCGGCGCTGGCGGCGGTCGTCTACGGCTTCTCGGAGGCCGGCAGCCGGGGCAGTTTCGCGGACGCGAACGCGAGTGTCCCGCTGATCGCCGGCGTGGTCCTGCTGGTTCTGTTCACCGTGCACTCCATGCGGGTCGCCATCGAACCGATCATCGACCTACGGATGTTCCGCAGCCGCGCCTTCACCGGTTCGGCCGCGATGATGTTCCTCTTCGGGATCTCGTTGTTCGGCGCGATGCTGCTGCTCCCGCTGTACGAGCAGCAGGTCCGCGGACGCAGTGCAGCCGGCGCCGGGCTGCTGCTGGCTCCGCAGGGGCTCGGGATGATGATTACCATGGTCGTGGTCGGCAAACTCACGGACCGGGGCAGTACCCGGCTGCTCGTCCTCACCGGCCTGCTGCTGAGCGTGCTGGGCACTGCCGCCTACACCCAGGTCGGCACCGACACCAGCGAGTGGCTGCTCGGCCTGTCGCTGGCCGTCCGTGGCGCCGGCCTGGCGGCAGCCCTGATACCTGTCATGACAGCGGTCTACCAGGGCCTGCGCCGGGACGAGATTCCGCGCGCCACCTCGGCGGTGCGGATCTTCCAGCAGATCGGCGGCTCTCTCGGCACCGCTGTGCTCGCGGTGGTCCTCTCCCAGGGAATCGCCGACCGGGGCGGAGCCGGTCAGGTGGACGCGGCCGGGCTGGCGGACGCCTTCGGGAACACCTTCTGGTGGACGCTGGCCTTCACCGCCGTTGCGGTACCGTTCGCCTTCCTGATGCCCGGCCGGAAGACGGCCGCACCCGCGCGGGCCGCCGTCCCCGCGCAGGCTGCCGGCCTGGCCCAACCGACCGGCCCGGCCGGGCCGACATCCCCGGCGGATGCCGCGGGCCCAGGAGATATCGATCTTCTGCCTGGTGTCGCGCGGACGGCGGCCGCACCGTCCCCGGGCCTGAACGAAGGCTGAGGGCGCTGAGCGTAAAGCCCGCCGACCAGCTTCGGCGTACCGCCAGGTCACGGCTCGGCGTCTGACCCAGCCGGCCGGCAGTCTGACTCAGTCAGTCGGCCGGTCAGTGTAGGCGCAGCGCGGCAGAGCTCGTGACCACCCTCTCCCACTCCTCCGCGTTGACCGGTGGAGTGGCCAGCGGCCGTGGGCCGCCAGGGCGCAATCCGTCGAGGAGCAGGTCCAGATGGCGGCGCCACACCATCGGCGCGATCTGGTCGGTCGCGTCGATCAGGCTGGTCAGCGTCCACAACAGGACGGAGACGTCCCGGTAGGTGACATCCGGGCGCAGCCGGCCGGCCTTGCGGGCGGCGTCCAGCAGGCTGTCCACCACCCGGGCGATCTCATCCCGCAACGGCCGGCCGAGGGTGGAGTCCCACAGCCGACCGCTGCCCATCCTCTCGCTGGCGTGCCGCTCGGCGAACGTCCGCACGAACGTCTCCAGGCGTTCGCCGGGTTCCCGGTGCTCACCGGCGGCCCTGGCCAGGCTCAGGATGCGTTCGAGATAGGGCAGAGCGATCGCGTCCAGCAACGCGCCCTTGGTCGGAAATCGGCGGTAGACGGTGCCGATACCGACTCCGGCGCGGCTGGCGACCTCCTCCATGGTGAAGGCGGGGCCTCGCTCGCCGTACACCTCGGACGCCGCGGACAGCACCCGTTCCCGATTTCGTGCCGCGTCGCAGCGTAGCCGTTCCGGCGCCGTGACCTCTGACGGCGCGGGCACGGACGAAGTTTCCGCGGTCCTGCTCATGACGACACGGTAGTAGGGTCACGCGGCGAATACAGCCTCTACCAGGACTGTGTGGTCGCCGGAGCGCCGCCGCGCGGCTCGGGCAGCGCCATGCTCTTGGTGGCCGCGGCCCCGGCGGCCGGGGTGCTGGTGGGCTGCCGGCGTACCGGCACGATCGCGGCCGCCACCGCGGCGGCAACCATCGACACGGCCAGTACCGCGAAGCTCACACTGTAGCCGTGCTCGCTCGGCAGCCCGCTCGCCAGCGCGCCGGAGGCGAGGATGCTGGTGACGACCTGACTCCCGATCGATCCGCCGATCGTGCGGATGTTCGCGTTCATCCCGGTCGCGGCCCCGGTCTGGGTGGGCGGAACAGCCTCGATGATCAGGTTGGACATGGACGAGAACGCAAGCCCTATACCGATGCCCTGGATGGTTGTGGCGATGAAGAACTCCCAGGGCTCCCGGTGCGCGACCGAGAGTATCAGGAACGGGACCGAGGCCAGCAGGGAACCCACCACCAGCGGCTGCTTGGCCCCACGCCGGACGGTGATCTTGCCGATCAGGGAGCTCATGATGATCATTGCCATGCTGGTGGGCAGCATGTACAGCCCGGAGGTGGTGACCGAGGCGTCGAAGCCGTAGCCGGCCTCCGGGGGCGCCTGCAGGAAGGGCGGGATGACGATGAAGGTCGAGTACATTCCGACGCCGAGCAGCAGCGCCGCCACGTTGGTCCACCACACGGCCGGGACACGCATCATCGTCATGTCGATCAGCGGTACGGCGGAGCGTTCCTCCACCTGGATCCACAGCACGACCAGCGCCACGGCCGCGCCGAACAGGGCCAGTGTGCCGCCGGACGTCCAGCCCCAGGCGCTGCCCCGGTTGAGCCCGAGCAGCAGTGCGACCAGCCAGCCGGACAGCAGCGCCGCGGCCGGGAGGTTGACCCGTCCCGGGTTGCGCACCGGGGACTCCGGGATGAACAGCGCTGTTGCCAGGGTGGCGATCGCTGACATGATGAGCGGGATCCAGAACAGCCAGTGCCACGACAGATGGTCGACCACCGGTCCGGCGATCACTATGCCGAACGCGCTGCCGATGCCGAGCATCCCCGACATCATCCCGATGGCGCCGGGCACCCGGCGGGCCGGGAACTCGTCGCGGATGATGCCGAAGGACAGTGGGAACAGCCCGCCGCCGAGCCCCTGGATCACCCGGGCGACGATGAGAACGCCAACCGAGCTCGTCAGCGCGGCCAGCAGCGATCCGGCGGTCAGCGAGGCATAGACGACGACGAGCATCTTCTTCTTGCCGAACATGTCGCCGAGGCGGCCCAGGATGGGGGTCGCGACCGAGGCGGACAGCAGGTAGGCGGTGAGCACCCAGGTTGCCGTCGTCTGGGAGGTGTGCAGATCCCGCTGGATGACCGGTAGTGCCGGCAGCACCATCGACTGCAGCAGCGTGTAACCGGCAGTGCCGAGTGTAAGTGCGGCAAAGGTGATGGCGACCTGCCGGTCGCTGCGTTCTGTGGACATGGGTCTCCGTCCCGGACAAGCGGAATTGCCCTCCGGATCGTAACAGTTAAGCGGAGCTTGCTTCCGTTTAGCTGGCCGGTCACTCGGCGGCCCGGAGTCGGCCCGGCTGCTGGTGGTCGAGACCGTCGCGGCTCGCCGAAGGCGCCACGCGTGGCCGCGTCACGCCTTGTCCGGTGTCGTAGCTGGTGCACTGGTTGCTGACCAGCCTCGACCGATCACGGTCGATCGCGTGTGGTCGCCGTCAGTCGTGGGACGGCGTACCCTCCGCCAGCGCGGCGGCGAGCAGGAGTCGCAGGGTTGCGCGTTCCTGGGGGCTGAGCGTGTCGAGGATCCTGTCCTCGACGGCGTCCATCCCGCGTTCGGCGGCCATGAGGGCGCCGCTGCCGGCGGGCGTGCGATAGACAAGGTGGCGCCGGCGGTCGGCCGGGTCGCGCCGGCGTTCCGCCCAGCCCAGGCGCTCGACCTCGTTGAGGAGCAGCACGAGGTTGTTCGCGTCCAGGCACAGCACGTCGCTGAGCTGCCGCTGGGGGATGCCGGTGTCCTCGCCGAGATGGTTGAGGGCCACAAACTGCTTGAGCGTCATGCCGAGCACGTCGTCGGTGGCCTCCCTGTACACGCGTCGGGCGAGGCGTGTCAGCAGGACGATCGACCCTGAGGTGGTTGCGGCGACGCTCATGATTCCAACGATCTTATCATTGCGGGGTCAATATTGCTTCTTTGATAATCAACGATATAGTGACTATTCCATGAGCGACATCATCGTTCCGGCTCCAATCACGCTCTCCCGCTCGCGGCGGCGATGGCTCGCCCTGCTGGTCGCCCTCACGGCGCAGCTAATGATCATTCTTGACTCCAGTGTGGTGAACGTCGCGCTGCCGGTCATCCAGAACGACCTGCACTTCAGCCAGGCCAACCTCACCTGGGTCGTCAACGCCTACATGATCAGTTACGGCAGCTTCCTGCTGGTCGCCGGCCGGCTTGGTGACCTCGTCGGCCGGAAAAAGGTCTTCCTCGCCGGCATGGCGCTGTTCACCGCCGCCTCGGCCGCCTGCGGGCTCAGCGACGGGCAGGCGTTCCTGATCGCCGCCCGTTTCGCGCAGGGCCTGGGTGGGGCGCTGGCGTCGGCGACCATCCTCGCGTTCATCGTCACCGACTTCCCGCAGCCGCAGGAGCGGGCCCGGGCGATGAGCGTCTACCTGCTTGTCACCGTCAGCGGCGGCTCGCTCGGCCTGCTGCTCGGCGGTGCCCTCACGCAGGCTCTGGGCTGGCACTGGATCTTCGTTATCAACATCCCGATCGGCCTGCTCGCGTTGCCGGCCGCGGCCGCGTTCCTCTCCGAACGTCCCGGCAGCGGCCTGCGGCAGGGGGCCGACCTGCCAGGTGCTGTTCTGGTCACCGCGGCGGCGCTGATCGGCATCGACGCCATCGTGCAGGCGGCCGAGTACGGCTGGCTGTCGGGGCACACCCTTGGCCTCGGCGCGGTCACGGTCGCGCTGCTCGGCGCGTTTGCCGTCCGTGAGTCACGCACGTCGAACCCGCTCGTTCCGATACGGATCCTGCGGCTGCGCAGCCTCATCGGTTCCAGCGCCGTACGCGCGGTCGTGGCCGCCGGCATGTACGGAGTGTTCTTCTTCGGGGCGCTGTACCTGGAGCAGACCCTCGGGTACGACGCCGTCCACACGGGGCTTGCGTTTCTGCCACAGACCGTCATGGTGGCCGTGCTCTCCATGGGGATCACCGCCCGGCTTGTGTCCGCCTGGGGGCCCGAGCGGGTTCTCGTCGCCGGGCTGATTTCCATGATCGTCGGACTGCTGCTGCTCGCCTGGTCGCTCGGGGGTGAGCACGTCGACTACTTCCCGGGGCTCTTCTTCGCCTTCGTCCTGGTCGGGCTGGGGACCGGCGCGGTCTTCATGCCCCTGCTGACCATGGCCGTGGCCCAGGTCGCGCCTGCCGACGCCGGCCTGGCCTCGGGGATCGTCAACGTCTCCATGCAGATCTCCGCCGCGGTCGGCCTGGCCGCGCTGGGGACGCTGTCCAGCAACCGGACGGCCGGCCTCCTGGCCGACGGCCACAGCCAGCTCGCCGCGTTCACCGGCGGCTGCCGTCTCGGGGTGCTCACCGGCGCGGGATGCGTGGCGTTCGGCCTCCTGCTCGCCGTCACCGTGCTGCGCGCTCCCCGGAGCAGGCGGGAAGTCGTGGACGTCCCGAGCCAGCCGGCCGACGGAGCTGTCCTGCCCGGGCAGTCGGCGCGGAGCCGCTGACGGGCACCGCGCACCTCGCCCACGAGAAGGCGCCGGCCGAGGCCGGTCGGAGCGGCGATGCCGTACAGTGGGCGCGTGTCCCCGCCACCCCGCCGAGCGCAATCACCGTCAGTAGCGGAAATGGCCCGTGGTGCGGCCCTGGACGTGGCGCTGGAATGTACGGATCCACACGAGATCGGCGGATTTGACAACTTTCCGTGATGGGGTGCTGTCCATCCGCACCTTCCTGGCTGGATAGCCTCCCTATGCGGCCGAGTGTCACCAAGGCGGAGGCCCCTACGCTTGTCCTTCCCGAACCCGCCGGAATCGGAGCATGCCCTGTGTGGACGTACCACGACGCCCGATCGTCACGGGCAGTGCGCCTGGTGGTTATCGCCGCGTTGTGGCTCGGGGTAGTCGCGGCCTGTGGTGAGGAAGCCGGGCCGCCCGGGCCCGCCCTGCCTCCGGTGAGGGCTTCGGGACTGCCGGGAACCCCGCCGTTGTCGCCGTCGGCCGCCGGCGGCGGGGGTGGTGGGGCCCAGCCGGTGAACGTGTACGCCGCCGCCGGGGCGAACCAGCTCAGCCCGGCCGTCCGCGGGGCCAGGCAACTCGTCTACGTCCCGAACAGCGACAGCGACACCGTGGACGTGATCGACCCGACGACCTTCAAGGTGGTCGACCATTTCGTGACCGGCCGTAATCCGCAGCACGTCGTCCCGTCGTGGGACCTGTCGACGTTGTACGTGACCAACAACGCGGGTAACAGCCTCACCCCGCTCGACCCGGTCACCGGGAAGATAAAAGGGCCGAACATCCCCGTCGCCGACCCGTACAACATGTATTTCACCCCGGACGGGAAATATGCGGTCGTCGTCGCCGAGGCGCTGCAGCGACTGGACTTCTACGACCCGAAAACCTGGGAGCTGCGCACCCAGGTGAAGGTCGACTGCCCTGGCGTCGACCATGTCGACTTCGCCGCCGACGACTCGTTCTTCGTGGCCACCTGCGAGTTCTCCGGCAAGCTGGTCAAGGTCGACCTGCGGACGCTTTCAGTCGTCGGCTACCTGACGGTCGGTGGTATGCCGCAGGACATCAAGCTCGACCCGCGGGGCGAGTTGCTCTACATCGCCGACATGATGGCGGACGGCCTGCACATCATCGACCCGGTGCGCTTCCAGAAGGTTGGTTTTCTGGCGACGGGCAAGGGCGTGCACGGCCTTTACCCGAGTCGGGACGCGACCGTGATGTACGCGTCGAACCGCGGCGAGGGCTCCATCTCCGTCATCGATTTCGCGACCCGCCAGGTCCGGCAGAAATGGCAGCTTCCCGGCGGCGGCAGCCCGGACATGGGCGGGGTGTCCGCCGACGGGTCGGTGCTGTGGCTGACCGGCCGCTACAACGGCGAGGTCTACGCGATTTCCACCAGGGACGGGAGCCTGCTGGCCCGGATCAGGGTCGGCCCGGGCCCGCACGGCGCCTGCGTCTGGCCCCAGCCCGGCCGCTACTCCCTCGGCCACACCGGCATCCTCCGCTGACGCGGCCCACGTCGCGCCCGTCCGCTGGCCGAGGAAGCGCTTTGGCCGGCTCGGCTACCCTCGACGACCTTTCCGGTTACGAAACGCTGGTTTTTCGACCTGCCGCGCCAAGGGTTCAACTGTTATTTGTCGAATTTTTTCCCGGCCCGGGAAAACCGTTGCCCCCATTATTCTAGTTTTGCGGCATGAAAAAACGTGGAATCTTTGCTGTCCTCGCGGCGGCTGTCCTCTGCTCGCCGGTGGTTCTCACGTCGAGTGCGTCGGCGTCGGGTCCCGGTGCCACCGTCCCCACACGTCCGTTGCGGATTCTGCTCACCAACGACGACGGATGGCGCGGCCCGGGCGGATCGGGCACCCCGTTGATTGCCGCGTTGCGGGACGCGCTCAGAACGGCCGGGCATCATGTGGTCGTAGTGGCACCCGGTACCGACCAGAGTGGCCAGGGCGGCCGTATCTCCCTGCCCCCGCTGCAGCTCACGGTCGCCAGTCCCGAACCCGAGGTGTGGACGGTCACGCCAGGGTCGCCGTCGGACAGCGTGTTCTTCGCCTTCGACGAGATCTTCGCGAACCAGAAGCCCGACCTGGTCATCTCCGGGATCAATCCGGGCAACAATCTCGGTCAGGCGGCCAACCACTCCGGCACCGTCAACGCCGCCCTGACCGCACTCGAGTTCGGAGTACCCGCGGTCGCGGTGAGCCTGGAAACACCGGGCACCTGGCAGGAAGGTACCGCCGCCGCGGCGAAGAACTCGGCCGGGTACATAGTCGATCTTGTCCGGCGGCTGGAGACCAGATCGCGAAACGGCACGCTGATACCCCGGGGAGTCGGCCTCAACGTCAACTATCCGGTACTGGCCGGACCAGTCGACCCTGCCACCGGTAAGCCCGGCTCGGTGCTGCCTCCCAGAGGAGTGCGCTCCACCACGCTGGACACCAATCTGTTCGCCAACTTCGACTACAAACCGACCAGCGGGTCGGCCGGGCAGCCGGGTATCTACACGATCGGGCTCACGCTGGGGGGCGAACCCGCTGTCGCGGGCACGGACACCCGCGCCATCCAGGACGGGTTTGTCAGCGTCACCCCGCTGGAGGCGGACCGCGACGTGGACGGTTCCACGCAGGGCTGGCTCCGCGGAATTCTCTGACAGGACATACAACGCCTTCCCGGCCGGGAACACCTCCCGGCGGAACAACCGGGCCCGCGGCGGGGAAGGCCGAGGCTTCGACGGCGCGGGAGGTCCGGGAAGGTCTCTCGAACGCTGGCCGGGCCGGCCACCGGCACCGGCCGCCATACTGATTCCATGCGCCAGGCCTTCGCGCACACCGCGGTTCTCGTCATGGCGCCCGAGGCCGACGTACGGGCGCCGGGCGCGGCCGTCACGGTGGCGTTGTGCGGTAGCTGAGGTGGTCCCCGTTCTTCGGACAGTGATCCCTATGTGGGATAATTGAT
>NZ_CAAAFS010000337.1:5247-17479 GCF_900634755.1 Protofrankia symbiont of Coriaria myrtifolia | reverse complement strand
TTACGACCAGGTTTGGTGATCCCCGTCTTCCGGCGCCGCCGAGGCATCCCGTTCCCGGGTGGCCGCCAAGCCGTCCACGCTGGCCGCCTGCCGCTTGGGATGGGGCGTCGTTATGACCGTTTGACCCCGCCCGGTTCCAGGCGGATCGGGTTGCTCCAGGCGCGTCCTCCGGTCCTGTCCTCGACGGTGACCCGGCAGTATCCGCACCGCTCGAACATCGCGACGGGCAGGGAGCCCTCCGTCAGCGATTCTCCCTCGATCACCTGCGCGCCCGGAGCGCCTCCGGTGACCAGTATTTTGCGCACCGGTGAGCAGCTCACCGTGACCATGCCGTCGTGGAACTGGATGTCGTGTAGTTCGGGTCCGGTGCTCGAGTAGTAGTGGCCGGCCTTGAGGGCCGCGAGGAGCGCTTCCGGGGTGAGGGCGTCGGCGCGTACCTGGACCCAGGCCGCACAGCCCGGCGGGTCCTGGGGCTGGAAGTGCGCGTCGTCGGCGGCGTAGGCGCCGAGCCGGTGCCCCCGGTTGAGCAGGATGTCGGTCAGATGCCAGCTGTCGCCCCGGTCCTCGCGGGCCGAGAGCGCGTTGTGGACCTCGACCGCATGGGCCGCGTCCAGGCTTTCGGCGTCGGCGAGGGTGAGCAGCGAAGCCGCGGGGTGGGCCATGCCGATGAACGCGCCCGCGGCCCGGGCCCGGCGTGCCAGGTGCGGTCCACTCTCGTCGGGTTCGGGAGGCGGGAAGCCGAGTGGCAGTCCCACGGCGACGATGTGCCATTCCGAGGAGAACTCGGTGCGCGGGGCATGCAGCTCCGCGCCCAACAGCGTGGTGAATCCGGGGGTGCGCAACGGCCGGGTGTCTGTCAGCGGGAACCCGTACCTGGCTCGGAAGTGATCGGTGATGGCCAGGAAGTCATAGCCGGCCTCCCGGTAGCGGCGCCCGATCTCCGCCGGCGGCAGCGCCCCGTCGGACCGGTCGGAGTGGGTGTGGAGGTTGCCCCGCCAGAAGCGGCCGGGCCGGTGGAACGGCAGGTCGATCACGGGTACTCCCTGAACTACGGGCAACTGGTCGGTTGCCGAGGCCCCCCGCTCCCAGGCGGCCGGCAGGCCGTCCGGGCTGGGCCGTCTGCAGCTTGGGTGGGCGTGGCTGGGCGATCCTGCCGCATCCACGCTCAATCTTATCCATTTTTGTCCGTATTCGCGAAGTCGGTGGATCGCTGGCAGGTATTGCCCACTTGACTGGTTGGGATGGTCATGGTGCCGTTGATGGTGTGTGGAGAACAGTTCTCCTGGTCGCCCGGATACACATCGACCTCATGCGGATGACCTGCGGGCGCTGTTACCGCGGCTGATCGGCTGCCGCCTGTACGGCCCCGTCTGCGCAGGCCCGGCGGTTCACCGCCAGCAAGCACCGCGCGTTCCACCGTCTCCCATGTGCCTCCCGCCGTGCCCGAGTCGCATGGTCATTTACGCGGGCCGCCGCCGGACACGGGGGTTCGTGGCACAGGTCCTGATCCGCCGCGCTTCACTCACCCTTCCGCAGAGGACCCTTGTGAGAAAATCGCCGACCCGGACAATGCCGATTCAGCCGACAGTGCCGGTTCAGACGGTCATGCCGATTCAGCCGACCGGAACAGCCGGGATGACGGCCGCGTCCGCCGAGCATCCAGTGCGGGTACTGCTGACCCGACGCGGCCTGCTGGCCGGTACCGGCGCCGGCGGGCTTGCCGCGTTCCTCGCGGCGTGCGGCGGTTCGACGGGTGACGCGGACGCCGCCGACTCCTCGGCGTCCTCGACCGCGGGCGGGAAGCGGGGAGGCACCGTCACCCTGAGCGCTCCGCCGCCGCCGACCGCGCTGGATCCGGTGACGATGTACGACGGCACCGCGATCGCCCTGGTCCAACTCGTCGCCGACTACCTGATCTGGCTGGACTCCGACTTCCAGCTGCAACCCCGGCTGGCAACCGCGTGGACGTCGTCGGAGGCGGGCCGGACCTGGTCGTTCACCATCCGCCAGGGAGTCGTCTTCTCCGACGGCACACCCCTGGACGCGGCCACGGTGAAGGCGTCGTTCGACCGTCTGCTCGATCCCGCGAACAAGTCCGCGGCGCTGTCGGCGTTCGACACGGTGCTCAAGGCCGGCGGTGTCTCGCTGGCGGGCTCCGACACGGTCGTGTTCCGCCTCGAGCGGCCGTTCTCGGAATTTCCCTATCTGGTGTCCGCCGGCAACTACAACGCACTCATCCTGAAACCGGACTACCAGGTGGGCACGTTCGCCCAGAAGGCGATCGGCACAGGCCCGTTCCTGCTGAACTCCTATGACAGCGGCACGGGCGCGTCGTTCACCCGTAACCCGAAGTACTGGGATTCCGGGAAGCCGTATCTCGACGGCGTCCGGGTGGCTTTCTACAAGGACGAGCAGGCCGATCTGCTCGCGTTGCAGAGCGGTGCCGTCGACGGGCAGATCCTGTCGGACGCCGGCCTGGTGGGCCCGGTCGCGGGCGGCGGCTCCATCGCCGTCGACAAGGTGAACAGCACCGGCCTGACCGCGTTCACGCTGTCGCGTCGACAGGCCGCCGTTCACGCGGAAGGAGGTCCGCCAGGCGGTCGCGTACGCCCTGGACCGGCCGGGTGTGCTGACCAGCGTGCACAACGGGGTCGGCGTCCTGGGCAACGACCATCTCTTCGCGCCCTCGTTCGCCAGCGCCCCGACCGACCTCCAGCAGCGTGCCAGGGACGAGGCGAAGGTCAGGTCGCTGCTGGCCGCCGCGGGCGTGGACAACCTGCGTTTCACCCTCAGCTTCGACCCGCCGAACAGGTCCTACGCGCTGGTCATCCAGGACCAGCTCAAACAGGTCGGAATCACCGTGGATCTCGACCAGCAGACCTCCGGGGCGTTCTACGGCGGCGATCAGGCCGCCGACACCCCGTGGCTGTTCACGACCGCGAACCTGGTCGGCTGGGCGGGCCGGCCCACGGCAAGCCAGTTCATCATCCCGATGGTGAGAAGCCAGGGGGTGTGGAACGGCTCCAAATACGCCAACCCGGTCGTGGACGCGGCGGCCACCGCCTACGACGCGGCCACCGACCCGGCCGAACGGAAGAAGCAGGCGGAAATCATCGCGCGGGCGCTCAACGAGGACGTGCCGGTCATCGTCAGTGTGTGGAACGGCGCGGTCCGCGCCTACCGGACCGACCGGATCAAGGGGCTGCGGGCGCACCCATCCGCGTTCCTGGATCTGACGACCGTGACCAGGGCCTGATCGGGCGTGGCGCGGTTCCTGGTCCGACGGCTGCTGGCGATCCCGGTCACGCTGCTGGCGGTCAGCCTGCTGGTGTTCGTCGCGACCGAGCTGATCCCCGGTGACGTCGCCCGGGCCGTGCTCGGCCGGGAGGCGAGCCAGGCGTCCGTGGACGCGCTACGCCACCAGTTGCGGCTGGACCAGCCGCTGCCCACCCGGTACCTGCACTGGCTGGGCGGGTTCGTCACCGGCGACTGGGGACAGTCCTACACGCTCGGGGTGGCGGTCCGGCCACTGACGATGGGCCGGCTGGGCCAGAGCCTGCTGCTGGCCCTGCTCGCCTTCGTGCTGCTCGTGCCGTTCGCGCTGGCGCTCGGCCTCGCCGCGGGGCTGCGGGAGGGGCGTCCGCTCGACCGGGTTCTCAGCGTGACCGGTCTGAGCCTCGGGGCCACGCCGGAGTTCGTCACCGGGGTCGTGCTGTTGGTGGTCTTCAGCGTCCAGCTGCACTGGCTGCCCTCCTCGGCCCAGGCGCCCCCGGGAGCGGGGCTGGCGACCCGGGTGGAACATCTGCTGCTGCCGGCGATCTCGCTGGTCCTGCTGTGTGCCGGCTACGTCGCCCGGCACGTGCGGGCCAGCACCGTCGCGACGCTGTCCAGCCCGTTCATCCGGGCGATGCGGGTGCGCGGGCTGTCCGAGGGGCAGCTCGTGCGCGGGCACGTGCTGCGCAACTGCCTGGTCCCGGCGACGAGTGCGCTCGCCGTCCAGTTGCAGTTCCTGCTCGCCGGGCTGGTCACCGTCGAGCTGCTGTTCGGCTACCAGGGCATCGGCGACCTGCTGCTGACGTCCGCGACCAGCAAGGACGTGCCGACCCTGCAGGCCACCGCGATCGTCCTCGGCGCGGTGGGAATGCTCGTCTACGTGGCCGCGGACGTCGTGTATGCGCTGCTCGACCCGCGGATCCGGCTCGGGAAGGCAGCTCACCGGTGAGCCAGGCGAGCCCGGTGGGCCGGGCAGGCCAGGCAGGGCCGGTGAGCGTCGTCGGCGCCGGGCCACCGTCGGTCGCCGCCGTGGTCCGCGGGCCAGGGGTCGTCCGGAGGCTGGTGCGCCGGCCGTCGTTCGTGGCGGGCGCGGTCCTGCTCCTCGGATGGGCCGTCGTCGCGGCGTTCTGGCCGCATCTCGTCCCCGTCGACCCGATGACCCAGCATCCGGCCGAGCGGTTCCGTTCGCCGGGCTGGGGTCATCTGTTCGGCACCGACCAGTTCGGACGGGACGTGCTGGCGCGGGTGCTGGCCGGTGCCCGTCCCGTGCTGGAGGTCGCTCCGCTGGCGACCGCGGTCGGGGTGGGCGCCGGCAGCCTGCTCGGGCTGGTGTGCGGCGTCCGGCGGGGCCTGCTGGACGAGATCGTCATGCGGGTCGTCGACGTGCTCGCGGTCTTCCCGAGCCTGGTCGGGGCGGTGGTCGTGGTGGCGCTGGTGGGCAGGTCCGCCACCACCCTGGTCGTCGTCATCGGCGTGTTCTTCGCGCCGATCGTGACCCGCAGCGTGCGGGCCGCTGCGCTGGTCGAGCGGGAGAAGCCCTACGTCGAGGCGGCGCGGCTGCGCGGTGAGCCGTTCCCGTCCCTGCTGGGCCGCGAAGTGTTACCCAACGTCGCCGGAACCGTGCTGGTGGAGGCGACGTCCCGGCTCGGTGACGCGGTCTTCGCCGCCGCGACCCTGTCGTTCCTCGGACTCGGCCAGCCGCCGGGCTCCCCGGAATGGGGCGCCTCCGTGGCGGACAACCGGGTCTTCCTCCAGCACGCCTGGTGGACGGTGCTCTTCCCGGCGTTCGCCGTCGCAAGCCTTGTCATCGGCGTCGCCCTGGTCGCGGACAACCTGCGGGAACAGGTGGCGGCGCGGTGAGCGGGCCCGCGATTGGTGGCGCGGTTGACCGCACAGTCGGCAGCACACCGGCAGGCGCGACCGGGCCGGGCACCTCCGAAGGGCTCGTCGTCGACGGGCTGAGCGTGAGCTACCCGGCGTCGGGCGCGCGGGCGGCCGCCGTGGACGGGGTGAGCCTGCGGGTGCGTCCCGGCGAAAGCTACGGGCTGGTGGGGGAGTCCGGTTCCGGCAAGAGCACGCTGGCGGCGGCGCTGGCCGGTGTCCTGCCCGATGGCGGCCGGGTCGAGCACGGCAGCATCCACCTGGACGGCGTCGACGTCGGCGGCCTGCCCGAACGGGACCGGCGCCGGTGGCGGGCGGCCGCGTTCGCCATGGTCCACCAGGGTGCCACCAGCAGTCTGGATCCGACGGTCCGCGTCGGCGCGCAGGTGGCCGAGGCCTGCCGGTTGCAGGGGCTGTCACGCGCCGCAGCCCGCGGGCGGGCGCTGGAGCTGCTGGCTGCGGTGCGCCTGCCGGAGCCGGCCGTGATCGCGCGGCGGTGGCCGCACCAGCTGTCGGGTGGGCAGCAGCAGCGGGTCGGCATCGCGGCGGCGCTCGCGTCGCGTCCGCGGCTGCTCGTCCTCGACGAGCCGACCACCGGCCTGGACGCGGCGGTGGCACGCGAGATTCTCGATCTTCTGCAGGTGTTGCGGCAGGAGATCAGCGCGGCCGTCGTGCTCATCAGCCATGACCTTGCGCTTGTCGCGCGCCGTTGTGACCGGATGGGAGTTCTCTACGCGGGATGCCTGGTCGAGGAGGGCCGGGCGGCCGATCTGCTCACCGCGCCGCGGCACCCCTACACCGCCGGCCTTGTCGCGGCAGCCCCCGCGGTCGGGGTCACCCGCCGGGAACGCCGGCTGCTGGCGATCGCGGGCCAGCCGCCGGCTCCCACCGAACGTCCGGGCGGCTGCACGTTCGCGGACCGCTGTGCGCTCGTCGACCAGACCTGCCGCACCCGGGAGCCACCGCTCGCCCCTGTCCCTCCTCTTCCTGCCGTCCCCGTCCCTGCCGCCGTCTCTGCTCCTGCCGCCGTCGTCCCGCCGGACAGGCTCGCGGGCCCGGGCCGGCGACCGGACGCGTATCCGGACGAGCACACAGTGCGCTGTCACCACAGTGACCGGACGACGCCGCACCTTCCCGCGCAGGCCACGGAAGTGGATGACGCGGGTCCGGGGCCAGGTCCGGGGCCAGGCCTAGGCCCGGCCCCGGACCCGCGGCCGGGCCTGCTGTCCGTGCGGGGGCTGTCCCGCGGCTACGGTCGGACGCCGGTGCTGGACGGGATCGATCTCGACATCGGCTACGGCGAGGTGCTCGGGCTCGTCGGCGAGTCCGGCAGCGGCAAGACCACCCTCGCCCGGGCGCTGGTGGGTCTCGGGCCCGACGGCCCGGGCGAACTCCGGCTCGCCGGGCGCCTCCTGCCGGCGCGGCTGTCGCGTCGGTCCGCCGAGGACCGCCGCCGGGTGCAGATGGTCTTCCAGGATCCCGACACCACCCTCAACCCGCGACACTCCGTGTCCACCGTGCTGCGCCGGGCGTTGGTGACGCTGCGAGGATCGGGCACGGTCACCGACCTTGCCGGCCGGGTCCAGCTCGGCCCTAGCCTCCTGCCGTTGCGGACCGCCCGGCTGTCCGGCGGGCAGAAACAGCGGGTGGCCATCGGCCGGGCCTTCGCCGGCGAACCCGAACTGGTCGTCTGCGACGAACCGGTGTCAGCGCTGGACGTGAGCGTTCAGGCCGTTGTGCTGGAGCTGCTGGCGGCCGCGCGGGACACCGGCGGCGTCTCCTACCTGTTCATCTCCCACGACCTGGCCGTGGTGGGCTACCTGGCGGACCGGTTGGCCGTCCTGTACCAGGGGCAGATTGCCGAGGTCGGTCCCACCTCCGCCGTGCTGTCCGGCCCGCACCATCCGTACACCGACAGTCTGACCGGGGACGGTGTGCCGGGCCAGGTGTCTGGCCGTCCGGATTCGGCGGGGCGGGTCGGCTGCCGGTTCGCCTGGACCTGCCCCCACCGGCTGGACGGCCTGTGTGATCGGGTGGCTCCTCCCGTCCGGCTGCTGTCCGGGCCGGTCGGAGCGCCTGCACACACGGTGCGTTGCCACCTCGAGCTGTCTGATCTGCCCAGGGCCGCGTCGACACCGCTCGCCGGGTCAGGTACGCGGGTTACGCGGGTAATGCCAGCCGCGGCAGGAGAGAGCGTGACGTCCGGACGCCCTGTCGCCGCGGAGACGTCGGCGAGCCCGGCCAGCACCGGCACCGACGCCAGCACCAGCACCGACGCAGGCACCGACACAACGACATTGACAAACGGAAAGGGAGTCCGGACATGAGCGGCACGACATCGACCGGAACATCAACCGGTTCCATCGCGACCGAGACAGGTGAGCGGGATCCTTTCTCGCCGCGGCCGCGCGACCTGCGCCCCGTGCGGACCGAGCCGAACGGCCGGCGGATCCGGGTGTTCTTCAACGGGCAGGTGATCGCGGACAGCATCCGGACGCTGTACGTCTTCGAGACCGGGCACCTGCCGGTGTACTACTTCCCGCGCGCGGACGTCCGGTTCGACCTGCTCACCCCCACCGACCACCACACGCGCTGCCCGCGCAAGGGCGACGCGTCCTATTTCACCATCACCGTCGGTGATCGCAGCGCCGAGAACGCGGTCTGGGCCTACCCGGATCCGATCCCCGACGTGGCCGAGCTCGCCGACCACGTCGCCTTCTACTGGGACAGCGCCGACGCCTGGTACGAGGAGGACGAGGAGGTCTTCGTCCACCCCCGCGACCCCTACAAGCGTGTCGACGCGCTGCCCTCGTCGCGGCACGTCGAGGTCCGCGTCGGCGGCGAGCTGTTGGCCGACACCCACCATCCGACCCTGCTCTTCGAGACCGGGCTGCCGATCCGTTACTACCTGCCCAAGCTCGACGTGCGATGGGACCGGCTGACACCGGCACCGACCCGCACCCGCTGCCCGTACAAGGGCGAAGCGCGGTACTGGTCCTACGAGGGACCGGACGGTACGCGGATCGACGACATCGCGTGGAGCTACGCCGAATCCGTTCCAGAGATCCCGAAGATCGCTGGTCTTGTCGCGTTCTTCAACGAGCGGGTCGACCTGACCGTGGACGGTGTCCGCCAGCCGCGCCCCGGCACGCCCTGGTCCTGACCGGAGTATCGGCCCCGCACTTCACATATCTGTCCAGATATGTTCGTATCCGTCCATATCTGTTCTTATTCATCCCACGGTCCGTTCGCGCCTCGTCCTGAAAATTCGCTCCCGCTCCCGACATCCCGGCACCGCAATCCCCGAGACATCCCCGGAGGGACATCCGCCATGAGCGACACGATTCCCGTCATCGACTTTCAGGCGGCCCTCGCCGAGGACGCCCCCGCCGACCTGCTGCGGCGGATCCGCGACGCGGCCGAGAGCATCGGACTGATCCAGGTGGTCAACCACGGCGTCCCGCTGGAACTGATCGAGGACTTCGAGCGGCGGATCGGGCGCATCCTGCGGCTGCCCCATGCCGAAAAGGCCTCGCTCGCCAGCCCCACCGGGCATCCCTACCGCGGCTGGCGCCAGTGGCCCGACGACTTCGGCCGCCTGGAGCTCGAGCGGTACTCGATCGCCCAGTTCGACAACCCGGCCGACGCCACCGCGGCCGGAGTCGGCCGGCGCTGGCTCGGGCTCTACGAGGATGCCAACGTCTGGCCGTCGCAGGACCGCGACCTGCGCGAGGTCGCCTTCGCCTACACCGACGCGGCCGTCGGCCTGGCCCGCCGCGCGCTGGGCCTGTACGAGCGCATCCTCGGCCTGCCCGCCAGCAGCTTCCCGCACGACGAGCCCCCCCTACACCAGCTTCGTCGTCAACGACTACCCGACCTGGACCTACCCGGACACCGCCTCCGACGAGGACAAGCTCCTGCTGCTGGAACACACGGACACCTCGGCCGTGACGATCCTGCACCAGAGCGGTGACTACGCCGGGCTGCAGGCGCAGCTACCCGACGGAAGCTGGATCCCGGTGCCTGTCGTGCCCGGAGCGCTGCAGCTGTTCTCGGGGACGATCCTCACCCGCTGGACCAACGGCCGGCTACGTCCCGTCCGCCACCGGGTCGTGGCGGGCGGCACGGTGACCCGGCGGTCTATCGGGATCTTCTACCATCCGAGTCTCGACACCGTGCTCGAGCCGTTGCCGGCGTTCGTCGGCGCGGACGGCACCGACTTCGAACCGGTGGTGCTGGGTGAACTCGCCGAGAACGTGGTCGAGGACTACATGAGGACCTACGGCCGTCCTGATCAGGTGGCGGCCCGGCGGGAGGGCCGGCCGTACGTCTCCGAGCTGGCGGAAACCTCGGCCGGACGCTGAACCACCCACCCGACCGAACATCTGTCAGACACGGCCTGGTCGGTGACGCGGGTGAAGGCGTTCCGCGGGTCGGCGTAGGCGTGCATCCGCACCACGAGGCCGTCGCGCGGGTGTACACGTCGGCGGCGTCGGCCGTGGCCGTGGCCGACGCCGTGGCCGTGGCCACCGCCGCCGACTAGGCGGCCGGAGACGTGAGGGAGGACCACCAGGTCGTCGCCTTCCCCACGGCGGAACTCGCATCCCTGTGTCGCGGCACCGGCCTGATCCGTACGCCACCCCCCGACGAACAGCGAGCCAACGACGAGTTGCATGCATTCGTCGATCGCTCGAGCAGGTCAGGCCCGATGGGATCGGGGGGCGAACGGAACCGAGAGGGCGTTGCTTCCGGTCTGTCGGGCCAGCGACCTTCTACTCGTCATGCAACGTCGCGCGGCTAGAATCGCAACAGCTTGTGCGGAGGATATGAACGTTTTCGTGATGGTGGGCGGTAGTTGGTGCCGTCCGGGGGTGGACGCCGAGCTGTGATCGTTGACCGTACGCGGATAGGTGCCGCGCTGCCCGCCTACGAGCTGGGAGACCAACTCGGTACCGGCGCGTTCGGGCTGGTGATCGCGGGCCGGCACCGCCGGCTGGACAGGCCCGTGGCCATCAAGGTGCTGGCCGCGGCCCAGGAGGGCGCGGGCACCGATTTCGCCGCCGAGGCGCGGCTGCTCGCCGGTATCGACCATCCGCATGTGGTCCGGGTCTACGACTACGTCGAGACCGTGGACCTACATCTGATCATCATGGAGCTGCTGGGCGGGGGGACGCTGACCCGCCGCCGGGTGGGCCTGCCGCCCGAGGACGCCTGCGCGGTCGGGCTGGCCGTGGCTGCGGCGTTGTCCTGCGCGCACGGCCAGGGGATGCTGCACCGCGACATCAAGGCCGACAACATGCTCTTCGACACCACGGGCCTGCTGAAGGTCACCGACTTCGGGATCGCGAAGATCGTCGAAGGGACGGCGGCCACCGCCAGCGCGCTCGTGGGCACCCCCGCCTACATGGCCCCCGAACAGATCACCGGTGGTCGGCTGGGGCCGGCCACCGACCTGTACGCGCTGGGGATCGTGCTCTACCAGCTACTGGCCGGCGTGGCGCCGTTCGACCCGAAGCTGCCGGTGCGCGCGCTGTGGCAGCAGCACCTCGACCTCGTCCCCGCGCCGCCGGCGGGGACGCCCGCCCCGGTCGCGGATGTGGTCCTGCGCGCCCTGGCCAAGGACCCGGCCGACCGTCAGCCCTCCGCCCACGCCTTCGCCCTCGAGCTGGCCCATGCCGCCGCCGACGCCTACGGCCCGGACTGGACCGCCCGCTCCAGCATCCGGCTGCGCCTCGACGACGACGTCCGTCAGGCCGCCGGCCACGTTCCGGCGCCCGGCGAACGGGTGCCGCCGACGGCCAGGTACGTACCCACGGCACCACCGCCACCGGCCGACGCTTTCAGGCCCTCAGCGCCACCCCCGCCGGCTGATGCCTTCAGGCCCGCGCCACCGCCGCCGGCTGATGCCTTCAACAAGCAGGAACCACCCCCCTACCAGGACCGTGGCCATGAGCCGAGCCTGGGAGCCGACCGTGGCACCGATACGGGCACGGGCAGTGGCACGGGCCATGGCGCGCAGCCGCCCTGGCTGCATCAGGCACAGCCGCCCTGGCCGGGCACGCTGCCTCTCCAGTCGCCGGCCGCGCCCGGTGACGGCGGCCGGGGCCGGGGACCTCGACGTCGGCTGTGGTGGGCGTTCGCCACCGCTCTCCTGCTTGCAGCCGCCATCGCCGCGGTTGTTTCCCTCACCACCCTCACCGATAGCGACGAAACCTCGTCGGCGTCCGGAGGAACGGTAGCCGTTTGGCCCAGCCCGACCGTCTCATCGGCCTCATCAGGTTCATCGGCCTCATCAGGTTCGTTGATTTCGTCGGATTCAGATGTTTCATCGGTTTCGTCAGCCTCGCCGGCTTCGGGCGGTGCCGCCTCCGGAGCCGCCGGGGGCACCAGTTCGTCAGCGGCCTCCGGGGTGAAGCCGTGGTCCGAGACGAACGCGGTGCTGACCGCGACGGACGGCGTGGCCACCTCGGTACGGGCCGAAACGCTGTCCTACTGCATTTCCGTGGGGCACGGCATCACACTGTCCAGCGGACAGGACATCCCGTTCGAGAAAATGAAAAGCATAGAGGTGCTGCGCTCGGACGAGCAGTTCACCCCGAACGGCAAGGCCGACCTGGTCGTCACCCTGCTCACCGGCCAGACGGCGCGGGGTGGCATCGGAACCGGCTGCGATTTCTTCGGCACCAACGACCTGGGCCGTTTCAGCATCTATCCGAACCGCCTGAAGCGAATAGACTTCCAGCGTTAAGAGTGCGGAAGGCCGCGGACGACGTCCGCGGCCTTCCGCACGGAACATGATTCGGACGAGTTTGTCGTTCGGTACGTTTTTCGGCCCGGTTGACGTGCACGACAACAGCCATACGCCGATCTTGCCTGCTGTCCGCCAGCGGACGTTGTCGCCGGTGCGGCTGTTGATGGTCAATTGATCGTTGCTCCGTGTGTCCGGCGGAGGGCGGGGGCTGCCTGCCCGATCCGGGACGGCCAACCGAGTTACGGCCTCGGGGCGGAGCCGGCGGGCGAGGGGGCTCCTGACACCCCGGCCCGCCGCTGGAGGCGGCCCGCCGGGCGGCCACGATCT
>NZ_CAAAFS010000337.1:0-5010 GCF_900634755.1 Protofrankia symbiont of Coriaria myrtifolia | reverse complement strand
CCCTGTGCCCTGTGTTGCCGCGTCGGGCCGCCGTGTCCGCTGGGCCGGTAACGTTGTACTGGTCATGACCGTGTCCCTTGACGGCCATCCGTGGCCGAGTTCCGGCAGCCGCCGTACGTCTCGGCAGTCCGACCTGTTCGACCGGCTCGTCGAGATTTTCCTGCGTGAGGGGTTCGCGCACTTCACACTTGCTGATCTTGCCGCGCGGCTGCGTTGCTCGAAGTCGAGTCTCTATGCGCTGGCGCACAGCAAGGAGCAGCTTGCTGTCGCGGTCGTCGTCCACTTCTTCCGTACCGCCGCGGCCGAGGTGGAGCGGCGGGTGGCCGGGGTCACGGATCCTGGTGCGCGGGTCGGTACCTATCTGGCGGCC
The DNA here is from genome assembly GCF_900634755.1 of Protofrankia symbiont of Coriaria myrtifolia. Classification (NCBI taxonomy): domain Bacteria; kingdom Bacillati; phylum Actinomycetota; class Actinomycetes; order Frankiales; family Frankiaceae; genus Protofrankia; species Protofrankia symbiont of Coriaria myrtifolia. The sequence goes on along the minus strand of NZ_CAAAFS010000337.1, from coordinate 4,640 downwards.
GTGGCGGAGGAGCTGAAACCGGCGTCCGAGGCCTTCCGGCGGGATCTCGCGGCCTTCCCACCGGCCCGTGACGTCTACGAGCTCAACACGCGGATCGCGGCGGCGCGGATCCGTACGCTCGTCGCCGAAGGGGTGGCTGACGGGGCCTTCCGCGATGTGCACGCGTCCTTTGTCGGGCACGTGGCGACTCTTGCCATGGTTGCCATTCAGCAGGGTGAGGTCGCGGGTGTCACGGGCCTTTCCGATGCCGACGCCTACGCTGAGCTGGCGAAACTGCTGCTGCACGGGATCGTCCGGGATACGGGTACGGGTACGGATGCCGCCGGACGGCCTGGCCAAACGGCCAACGGCCTGTCCGGCTGACGGTGCGGAGGGATGGCGGCCCGCCGGGGCACGTGCGCCGGGCCGGGGTAAGGCGGGTCAGGAGCGGGCGAGGTGCCGGCTGATGACCAGCCGCTGGATCTGGTTGGTGCCTTCGAAGATCTGCATGACCTTGGCTTCGCGCATGTACCGTTCGACCGGATAGTCGTGGGTGTAGCCGGCACCGCCGAACACCTGGACGGCGTCCTCGGTGACTTTCATGGCGGCGTCGGTGGCGACCAGTTTGGCGATGCTGGCCTGGCGGGAGAACGGTAGCCCGGCGTCGCGGCGGCGGGCGGCGGCGAGCGTGGTGGCGCGTGCCGACTCCACGGCGGCGGCCATGTCGGCGAGCAGGAAACCGAGCCCCTGGTGCTCGATGATCGGTTTGCCGAAGCTCGTGCGCTGCCGGGCGTAGGCGACCGCGTCGTCGAGGGCACGCTGGGCCAGGCCGACGGCGGTGGCGGCGATCCCGAGGCGGCCGGAGTCCAGTGCGGACAGGGCGATCGACAGCCCCTGCCCGGGCTGCCCGACCAGTCGGTCGGCGGGCAGCCGGACGTCGGAGAAGTTCACGATGGCGGTGGGGGAGCCTCGCAGCCCCATCTTCCTCTCCGGTGGCTGGGTGGTCAGGCCGTCGCTCGTGGCGTCGGCGACGAAGCAGGAGATGCCGCTGGAGCGGTCGTCGGAGGTGCGGGCGAAGACGGTGTAGAAGTCCGCCGCCCCGCCGTGGGTGACCCACGCCTTGGTCCCGGCCAGCAGGAAACCGCCGTCCGTGGTGGCGGTCGCGCGGGTGCGCATCGCGCTCGGGTCCGAGCCGGCGTGCGTCTCGGACAGGCAGTAGGCGCCGAGCAGGTCGCCGCCAAGCAGCCGCGGGAGCAGGGTCTCACGTTGCGCCGGGCTGCCGGCGATGGCCAGCGGGTAGCAGGACAGCGCGTGCACGCTGATGCCGACGGCGACCGCCGCCCACCGGTAGGCGATCTCCTCCAGGACCTGCAGGTACACCTCGAATGGCTGGCCGCCGCCACCGACCTCCTCGGGGTAGGGCAGGCTGAGCAGCCCGGCCTGGCCCAGGACCGTGAACGCGTCACGAGGGAACCGGCCGGCTTCCTCCCACTCCACCACCCGCGGCTCGAGTTCCTTCTCCGCGATCGTGCTGGCGAGTTCGACCAGCTCACGCGCCTCGTCCGAGGGAAGTAGACGTTCCGCGGGCATCCGGACCTCCTTGACTGACTCGGAGAGTCGATACTCGAAGTCGTACCAGGGTACTGCTTCATTCCTTTTCAGCAGGTGGGTTCGGTTGCCACGGCCACTCGGAACGCGTGTCGGGAGGCGTGGAGCGTCCATGAGGCCCTGGGCGGTCGCGCCGGGCCCGCCGGTGTGACCAGGCCGGGCCGGCCAGGGAAGCCAGGCGGTACGACCAGGTCAACTTTTCTGATCATGTCAGGAGGTGTCGGGGCCGGGCCGGAGGCTGACGGCGTCGGCCGCCATCGAACTGAGCGGACCGCGCCTGCCGCCGACGTAGCCGTAGAACGTCGAGCGAGAAATACCAGCTCCGGTGCGGTCCTCTCGACGCTGAGATCCCGTGGGAGCCGCCGGAGCCGATCATCAAGGTGGGAGTCCAGCTTATGATCGTTCGGTGGATGAATCAGGAGCGCCGGCGTCGGCGGTGCCGATCCGATGTTCTTGCTGTGCAGATGATGCCGGTGCCGTCATGGCATAACACCCACCGCCGCTGACCTGCGGTTACAGGTCGGTTTCGTCCAGATTCCCTAATTCGGGCGTTGTGCCGCGCCACATCCACTAAAATCATGGGGTTCGCTGTCGTGCTCGTCACCGTGAGAAAGGTCAGGATCAGGCGTGGGGGAACTCGCCATTGTCACCGGTGCTTCGCCGGATTCGTCAGGTATCTCTGAGGTGAATTATATCAACCAGGCAGGTGGCCGGAATTCTGCGCCGTTGGATCCGGTTGTCCGCGGTGTATACGACAGGTTGCGGCAGACGCCGGCCGCCGCGAAACAACTGACTTCCAACGGACTGTCGATCCCATTTGACGGCGACCGTTTCACGTTGCTGCGCGACAGCGCCCCGCTGCTGCCCGATCCGGCCGCGCTCCGACGCCGGTTCCACGAGGACGGCTACCTGCACCTGCGCGGTGCGCTCGATCCGGACGAGGTCCGCGCGTTACGGGCCGACTACTTCTCCCGGTTCGACCCGGTCTACCTGAGGCCCGGGACCGACCCGGTCCACGGTGTTTTCTCCGGGCAACTGCCGCCGGACCTTCCACCGCACGGCTGGCCGGGTCATCCGGCCCACAGCTTCGTCCGTTCGGCGGCTTTCACCCGGTTCATAGAGAATCCGAGACTGCTGCGCCTGGCCGAGACACTGCTGGAGGCCCCCGCGCTTCTGCTGCCGCGGCGTATCGTCCGGCATTTCCACCGTGGGTCGCCCACCGCGACCCGCGCCCACGTCGACTTCGACTACCTCGATGCGGGTTCCGACCGCCTGGTGACGATGTGGATACCGCTGGGTGACTGCTCGGTCGAGACCGGCGGCATGGTCTACCTGGAGGGGTCGCACCGTCTCGGTCATGAAAAACTGGCACCCCTGCGTGAGGTGACGGACCGTCCGGGCGATCCCCGGCCGATCAGTCACGACCTCTTCTGGGTCTCCAGCCAGCTGGGCCTGCGATGGATGCACGTCGTCAGCAGGGCTGGCGACATCACCCTGCACAACTCGCACCTCATCCACGCGTCCCTGGACGTCACAGGAGATGTGATGCGGCTGTCCACCGATCTGCGCTTCGCCCGTCGTGACGACGCCATCGACCACCGCTGGACGATCCCCTGGTCGGGCGACGACGGGAACTGAGAATTCCGCCTCCTCCTTATATCGCTCCTCATATCGCTCCCCGCATCGGCTCGGGCCGGCCGGCCCGAGCCGATGCGGGGAGCGGCGCGTATGCGGCCCGTCCCGCCGATGTGGCGCGGGTGTCGAACCGGCTGTCGCGGCCGCGGCGAACAACGATGTTTTCGCCGGCCCGGCCCGAACGTCGGAACAGCCGCCGGCGACGGATTCGAAGCGGAGACGACTCAGCATGGAGCGGTGGTTCTGCCGGGTGTACGGAAAAATCCCGAGAAGGTCGTTCCCCGCATATCGACGCATATCGGAGCCGGCCTCGCCCGCTGGTCACGGAGATGCTGAACAGTATCCTGATGACGTCAGCACGGACCGACGTGCACGGATAGGAGATGCGGCGTGCAGAACGACCCACGATCGATTTCGTCCGCGGGAGACGCGCCGGATCGTGCCGGGGCTGCCACCGACACCGATATTCCGGTGACAGTACGCATTCCCGCTGACGGGATCGAGTTGGTCGGTGACGCCTACGGCAACCCGGCCGCCGCCCCGGTGCTGCTCCTGCACGGCGGTGGCCAGACCCGCCATTCCTGGGGCACGACCGCCCGCATGCTCGCCCGTGACGGCTGGTACGCGCTCGCCATCGATCTACGTGGGCATGGCGACAGCGGCTGGTCCCCCGACGGGATCTACCCCCTCGGCCGGTTCGCCGCCGATGTCGTGGCGGCCGTGCGGTGGACCGGGCGGGTGCCCGTGCTCATCGGGGCATCCCTCGGTGGCATTGCCTCGCTGGCGGCTCTCAGGCAGCATCCCGATCTTGCGGCTGGTGTCGTCCTTGTCGACGTCTCACCGTTCCTGCAGGCCGCCGGTACGAATCGCATCCGCGAGTTCATGACAGCCAGGCCGGAGGGCTACAGCTCCCTGGACGAAGTCGCCGACGCAGTCGCGGCCTATCTTCCGAACCGGCCCCGACCGCGCAACATCAGCGGCCTGCGCAAGAACCTCCGTCGGGTCGACGGTCGGTGGTTCTGGCACTGGGATCCCGCTTTTCTGCGTGATACCAGCAGCCAGCTGTCCCAGCGCGAGCACGTAATCACGTCCGGGCTCGCGGAGGCGGCCGCCTCGCTGCGGATCCCGACCCTGCTCGTGCGTGGTGGCCAGTCGGACGTGCTGAGCGTCGACGATGCCCGTCGTTTCCTTGAGCTGGTTCCCCACGCCGAATATGCCGACGTGGCCGGAGCCCATCACATGGTCACCGGTGACGACAACTCGGTTTTCGACCAGGCGGTACGCGACTTTTTCGACCGGCGCGTCCGTCCCCGTCAACGTCTCGGCCTCGACACGGCCCCGCCGTCGTTGTGACGGGTCCACCGGCATTCATCAGCTGATCGCCCGGCCCCGCGGCGTGCCATGGGCACCGCGCGGTG
>NZ_CAAAFS010000336.1:3179-5818 GCF_900634755.1 Protofrankia symbiont of Coriaria myrtifolia | reverse complement strand
AGCCGATACAGCGCAGGGGGAACGGGGCGCTGAGCGGGCCAGGAGTGGGTTCGCTGCCGCGGTAGACGGTGTCGAGGAGGGTGACGCTGATCTGGTCGGCGAAGCGGGGGACGGTGATGTCGGCGAACTCCTGGGCGGTGCGGTCGACCTCGAGGGCGCTGCCGATGGCGGTGGTGGCCTCGTTGAGCAGGGTCAGGCGTTGCTGGGCCCAGTACTGTTCGCTGATGTCGATGGCGGCGGTGAACACGCCGTGGATCCGGCCGGCGGGGTCGCGGACCGGGGAGGTGCGGACCGCCCAGGCGCGTTTGCGGGTCTCGCCCTGCGCGCGGCTGAAGCTTTCGTGGCGGGCGGATCGGCCGGTGGCCATCACGTGGCGGAGATGGTCCCAGGTTGCCTGGTAGGCGGGGTGGGGTAAGGCGTCCATCAGCCGGTGGCCGCGCAGGTCGGTGTCGGTGTTACCGATCATGCGGGTGGTTTCGGTGTTCAGCCGGCGGATCCGCATCTCGGTGTCGACGAGCGACAGGCCGATCGGTGCCTGCATGAACGCCCAGTCGATCAGAGGCCGGTCGTCCACCGGTGTCTCCCCCGCTTCCCGCGGCTCCCGCGGGTCGCATGCCTGCCTGTCATGACACGCCTGCCTGTCATGAGAGGCCGAGGAAGGAGCCCGGACGGGTGCGAGGCCGGTGTGGAGCACGGCCAAGTACCACAGGGTGACAGCACCGGCGGCGTCCAGGAGGGGATAGGCGCGAATCCCCAGCGGGAGGATACGGCCGTCATGGTGACAAACGGTGACCAGTCCTTGCCAGCCCTGCCCGTGCGCGACAGCATGCCGGGCCGGCGGCGGCAGCGCATCGGCGAGCAGTGTGCCCACGGCCGTCCCGATGACCTCCGCCGGGGTGTAGCCCAGGAGTTGGTATGCGCTCTCGCTCCAGCCTGTCACGATCCCGTGCGCGTCCACCGCGGCTGTCACGCTGCCCCCTGCCAGGTGGACGTCCGAGCACCCCGCCAGCCGGTCGAGCGGTCGCTCATCGGACCGGTCAGCCGGCATGTCGGTACACGGTCTGTCACCGTTCATCGGATCCCGCCTTCGCATGAGGCCGTGGACGAACCGGCATCGTCTACACCCTACTTACCTCCTCATCGCCTTTTCATTTCCGTTTCCGGGCCTTCTTACCACCTGGTTCGCAGGTTCGGGCGCCCGCGATTCCGCGCGCTGACCAGCATCACCGGCATGGTTCGTGCACTTTCGCGCGTCGTCCCGCAACATGGCGTTTGACGGTCACGTAATGTGCCATTACCGCCACCAGGTGGTCGGCCGCTTTCGATGGACATATCAGGATGCCCGGCGGTGGGGGTGGATGGAGTACTGAGCGGGTAGGCGGGACTTCCGCTCGGCGTGACCGGCGACTCGCGCTGTCACGACCGAGATCCGCGCGGGCCTGCGCTGCCGCGAGATGACGGTGCGAGTGGCGCTCGCTGGAAGTCCGGCGGGGATGCTGGCCGGAGATCCGGTGGAAAGGGGGATACCGGGCACTGGGGCATGGCCGCCGTACGCCGCCGCCGATCACCGCCGGCGGCGTACGTTCTGTCCAGTCGTTCCGGGTCAGTTTCCGCCGGTGTCGGCATAACGACGGACAGCGGCCAGAGCCGCGCGGAGCGTCGCGGCATCGGCCGGTACTCCCGCCGCCGGGAACCCGTCCTGCCCGCTGGCCGAGCTTCGGTCGAAGTACAGGGTCGCGTAGGCGGCGGTGTCGCGCTGGAAACGCCACCCTTCGGAGAGCGGGCCGGCGTCGACGGCGTCGTAGCCGATCGCGTCCAGGAAGGCGGTCACCGCCGCTTTCGCGTCCGCGTCGTCCCCGGCGATCGGTAGGGCGCTGCGGTCGGGCGTCCCGGCCGGCCGGGCCAGCGACAGCAGATGCTTGAAATAGATGTTGTTGAACGCTTTCACGACCTTGGACGTTGGCAGGTGCTTCTGGAGGAGCTCGCTGGTCGTGGTCGATTCGTCGTCCAGCTCGGGGATCTGCCCGTCTCGTTGCGGGTAGTAGTTGTTGGTGTCAATGACAGTCCTGTTGGCAAGTGGTTCGACGGGCACGCTGCGGTAGACCCGCAGCGGAATTGTCACGACCACCAGGTCCCCGGCTTCCCCGGCCTGGCCTGGGGTTGCGGCGCGGGCGCGCGGGCCCAGCTCGTCGACCAGCTCCTTCAGCGTCTCAGGCCCTCGCGAGTTGCTCAGGACCACGTCATATCCGGCCGTGACGGCCAGTCTGGCCAGCGTGCTGCCGATGTTCCCGCTACCGATCAATCCAATGGTTGTCATATCCGGCCCCAACCATCAGCTCTCCGATCGGCATTCCCGGGAACGGGCCACCCTGGCGGCCCCTGGCCCGGCACCCGTTGCCGTGGCCGGGGCAAAAGCCTGCGAGCAGGATGAACACCTTGAAAACAGCACTGCCGGTGCGGTCTCGTGGGTGGCGCGGGTGGCGGCGCCGGGGAGGAGCGGCGCCGGGGAGGAATCGCGGGCGGCGTCCCGTCGCGACCGTGGACCGGAGCCGTACCGGTGGTGGGCAGGGCACGACACCGTCCGGTCGAACACGGGAGACATGGATGATCTTCTGGCGGTCGGCTGCCGTGTCCCGGCC
>NZ_CAAAFS010000336.1:0-2625 GCF_900634755.1 Protofrankia symbiont of Coriaria myrtifolia | reverse complement strand
GGCCGGGACGACGAGCACGAAAATATTGGAAGTATTATCGGCCGGTCTTGGAGGAGCTAGTTCGGGGTCCCGTTGGGCAATCCTTCGGAAACAGCGTTTCCGGCCTGGGAGAAGGCGCTGGAGAAGAGGCCCTCCACCACGCCGGAGATCGCGCCCAGGGCATTGGAGCCAGCGCCGGCCGCGGAGTCCCCGCCGGTGGCGGGATCCGTGCCGGTGGCGGGGTCGTCGATGGTTATGGCGGTTCCGCCGCCGATTCCGGTGTCGGTGCTGGTGGGCAGGGCACTGGCGGGAGCTGTGCCCAGGAACACGGCGAAAAGCCCGGTGGCAATAGCGACCACGGCACGCCGCAGGGTTCTGGCAGTCATTTTACTCCCAGCGGATACAGGTGACGGATGTTCCTCTTCAAGAGTAGGTCGGCCGGCAGGGTATCGGAACCCGAAGGCTGCGCACTGTGGCGCTGGCTTCATCACAATGTTCCGCACGGCGTCCGGGTACATGGCGGGAGCCGGGATCGCTCGGCAATTGGCTACCCGGTCGGCCGGCCGGTCGGATAGCCGGATAACCGGTCGGAAGAACGACGCTTCCGGCGGCCGGCCGCGGTGAAGGAGCGGCTGGTGGTATTTCGTTCGCCCGTGCTCTCCGCACGGGGATCGGCGAGGCCAGGGACCGAGCGAGACCGGGGGTCGGGTGCGGGGCGGCGTGCCGTCAGCCGTGGCGACGGACGGTCATCGGCAGTCCGTCTCGGGGCCGCAGGGTCACCAGCGGCTCAGGGGTGATCTTCAAGCCGGAGACGGGCTCGAACGTCCAGCGGCGGCTGATCGTCGCGAGCGCGAGCACCCCTTCGGTCCGGGCGAAGCTGTTGCCGATGCACTGGTGCGGGCCGCCGCCGAAGGGGAAGTAGGCGTAGCGGGGCCGGTCGGGGTCGACCCGGTCCCCGAGCCAGCGGGCCGGGTCGAACCGTTCCGGTTCCGGCCACCATTTCTCGTCGCGGTGAACGACCCACTGGCTCAGCAGCAGCGTCGACCCTGCGGGCAACGGATAACCACCGACGACACGGTCCTCCACCAGATACCGGCTCATCGCCCACACGGGCGGGTAGAGCCGCATCGACTCGCTGAGCACCGCGTCGGTGAACGGCAGGCGGGGCAGGTCCGCGACTGTCGGACGCCGGCCGGCCAGGACGCCGTCGAGTTCGGCGTGCAGTGCCGCGGCCACCTCGGGATGTTGGCCGAGGAGATGAAAGGTCCAGGTCAGCGCGTTGGCGGTGGTCTCGTGACCGGCGAGCATGATGGTCAGGGTCTCGTCCCGAACCTGGCTGTTGTCCATGCCGTCCCCGCTGTCGGCGTCACGGGCGGACAACAGCAGCGACAACAGATCCCGGCCTTCCGCCCCTTCGCGGCGGCGGCGTTCGATGAGGTCGTAGACGACCCGGTCGAGGGCCTGGCGAGTCTCGCGGCGACGCCGGGCCGAGGGCAGCGGCAGCCGTTCCAGCAGCTCGAAACCGGTGTGCAGGGCCTTGCGGGCGGCCACCGTGTTCTCACTGATGGCGGCCCGGATCACGGCCACGATGTCGCGGTCGGTATCGGCGTCGACATCGACGTCGAACAGGGTCTTCGTGACCATCGCCAGCGTCATCTCGATCATCTCGTCGTGTATGTCGAGATGCTGCCCGTTCCGCCAGCGCGCGGCCCGCACGTCGGCGATCGCGGCGAACGTCTCGCCGTACTCGAAGATCCGCTGGTGGTGGAACAGCGGTTGCATGAGCCGCCGCTGCCTGCGGTGCAGCTCACCGGAGCTGGTCAGCAGGCCCTGCCCGAGCACTATAGTGAGGGGCTGCACCGCGGTGCCGCGAGAGCCGGGGCCACGGCGGACGAACCCCCGCCGGTAGGAACGGTGCGACCCGACCAGCACGTCGGCGATCGCGTCCGGATCCGCCACCAGGAACGCCGACAGCGGCCGGGACGACAGCTGCACGACCGGGCCGTGGGTCTGGCGCAGGCGGACGAGGCCGGCGAGCGGATCGGCGCGCAGCAGCTTCCTCGCGGCGCGCAGGCCACCGGCCGATCCTGGAACAGGGTGCGCGCGTATCGGCACGGGCCCCGGCGTGACGGTGGCAGGCGGGGTAACGGTCATCGCGGACCCTCCTCGGGAACACGGGCGGGGGCAGGGGGCGCTCAACCAAGCAGGACGACCGGCAGACTGATCTTCACGATAATCGCGATCTAGGCGGTGCGGCGGGAGACACCGGCCACGTCCGTCCGCCTGGACCTGTCCGCCCGCCGGTTCGGCGGGTGCTCGACCGCCCCGGCGGGCGCGGCTGTGAACGCCACGGCGCTGTCCACGCGCGGCCTGCCGGCAGGTCCACGGGCGAGGCCCCCAGGCCTGGGCCGGCCGACTCGGTCGGACTGATCGAATCGATGATCGAAACCCCGATACCCGCGGGGCGCGGTGGGTATCGGGGACAGGGGGTCAGGCCAGCAGCACCCGGTATGTCAGATAGATGACATATCACCTACAACACATCACCGCGGACGGGGTGAAAATCCCCGCGGCGGCGACGGGGACCGTCTCGGTGCTTCCGAACCTCCCGGACAGGTTACGACCGAAGTGGAGGGTTCCCACTTT
>NZ_CAAAFS010000335.1:1112-3188 GCF_900634755.1 Protofrankia symbiont of Coriaria myrtifolia | reverse complement strand
CTCCACGAAGATCCATCGGACCCGGCTCAACCGGAGTACGGGCATGGTGACCTCGCCGGCCGGCGCTACTGACAGCGGACTGCTGTGGCTGCCGCTCCAGACCTGCCAGGCGCGCAGGCGGGGGAATGTCCCGCATCCCCGCGGACGCGAGTTCGTGGCGCCACCGGATCAGGTCGAGGGTGCGGGCGGTGGCGAACACGGTGCGGTCCGGCCGTAGCAGCACGGCGTGGGCACGGTGACGGGTCAGCCAGCGGTCGAGCGCCCCACTCGGGTCATGGATGAGCCTGACGTCGTCCGAGGTCGCCGGGAGGGGGGCGGGTGCCGGGACGATGCCGACGTAGCGGGTGCGCAACCGGGCGAAGAAGGCCCGGGTGTCCTCGCCGACGACGGAGGCCCAGTTGAAGGCGAAGATCCAGTCGGTGCAGTGGGCGAGGACGGCGAAGCCGTCTCCCAGCAGGTCGTCCAGTGGGATCTCGACGGGTGCGGCGGCGGTGCCGGTGCCGGCACCGGCGGCGGTGCGGACCAGCGGCTGCGGGCACAGCCGCCCGGCGGGCTGCCGGCGGCCCGGCAACAGCCGCGACGCCGGTCTGACGAGCGGGCCGGGGCGCAGCGGCGGGCTCGCCGAGCGTTCCATCAGCCGTTGGAAGGCGTCCAGGCCGGCGGCCTGGACGAACAGGGCTTGGCGCGCCGTGCCCACGGCGGTTGTGCCACTGGTCATCGTCCGGCCGAGCATGACCGCCATACGGACCAGTTGGCGGGCGTGCGGCCGACGCTCGCTCTGGTAACTGTCCAGAAGCCGCTCGTCGGCATGGCCAGCCAGGACGAGGCCGAGTTTCCAGGTGAGGTTCGCCGCGTCGCGGACGCCGGCGCACAGCCCCTGGCCGAGGAACGGCGGTGTCTGGTGCGCGGCGTCACCGAGGAGGAACACCCGGCCGCGCCGCCAGCGCCGGGCGACGAGCGCGTGGAAGGTGTAGGCGGTCTGGCGTACGACGGTGAGCTGTCGTGGGTCGACGCCGCCGAGCCAGGGCGCGACGAGCTGGCGGACGACCTCGATTCGTGACAGTTCGTGAGCGGATTCACCGGCCCGGATCTGGAACTCCCAGCGGTAGCGCCGCGGGCCGATCCGCATGTACGTGGCGGCACGGCGTCGGTCGCAGACCTGGTGGATGCCGTCCCAGTTCGCCAGAGGCTGCTCGCTGTGCACGTCGACGACCAGCCAGGACTGGGTGAAACGCAGATCTTCCATGGTGGTGCCGACGGTTGCGCGGCTGCTGCCGTTCGCGCCGTCGCAGCCGAGGACGGCGTGGGTCCAGACCTGCTCGAGACGACCGGAGACATGGTCACGGATCGTGACGCGCAGCGGGGCTGGGCCGTGGGTGTGCCCGGTCTCGACGGCGACGGCTTCGGCACCGCATCGCAGGTCGACGTGCGGGAAGCGGGCGAGCCCCCGGCGGAGCACCGCCTCCAGCATGGCCTGGTCGAACATGTTGGCCCCGGGATGGCCCTGCCCACTGTCGACGGGATCCCGCTGGAAGCGGGCGAGCGGCTGGTGGTCGGCGTTCAGCAGCTGCAGGCCCAGCGCAGGTCTGGTGATGGCCCGTACCTCGTCGGCGAGACCGGCGGACTGCATGATCCGCAACGTTTCGTCGTCAAGATGTACGGCCCGGGGCAGCGGGTAGATGTCGTGGTGGCGCTCGACGACGAGACAGGCGATGCCCTGCCGGCCGAGAAGATTGGCCGCTGTCGTGCCGCTGGGCCCGGCACCGACGATGACGACGGGAATTTCTCGGGGGGTGAGCGACGGCATGCCAGGCATCCTTCGGGCGTTGCGGGGCGGGGAGGTGCACGGGCCACGGCCGGCCCGGCGCGGATAACCGGGACCGGGCGGGTGGCATTGCCGTGGCTGTGCCCGGCGCCGCGTCTCGTCTCGCGTGCAGTGCGGCGGACGTCCTCGCACCCCGCGCGGATCATCGGGTGTCGGCGGGTCCGGGCAGTGGCGCAGTGGCGGCTGCCGGCAGCCTGGCCTACACAGGCCACCGGCAGCCGCGGGTGGCCTGTGCGGTTGTCGGCGTTCTG
>NZ_CAAAFS010000335.1:0-633 GCF_900634755.1 Protofrankia symbiont of Coriaria myrtifolia | reverse complement strand
GGGCGCGACCACGACGGCGGCGGCTCCGTCGGCGAACAGCGAGTGCGCGACGATCTGCTCGAAGTCCTCGATGGTGGGGTTGCCCGCGTGCAGGGTGGGTGATTTGGGCTGGGCGTGCAGGCTGGAGAGTTCGACGCAGAGCAGGAGTGCGGGTTTGCCGTGGACGGCGACGTATTCGGAGACCGTGCCGAGGCCGGGGACCGCGGCGTGGCAGCCCATGTGGCCGATGATGACGCGGCGCATGTTCGCCGGCATGCCCAGTTCGTGGGAGAGCAGGATGTCCAGGCCCGGGGTCACGTAGCCGGTGCAGGACACGACGGCGAACAGGCCGAGGTCGGCGGGGGTGAGGCCGGCTGAGGTGAGGGCGTCGGCGGCGGCCTGGCGGCCGAGGGGGAGCGCTTCGGTGAGGTAGCGACGCATCCGTTCGCCGGTGGTCCATTCGGTGGTGGGTTCCTTGCGGGGATCGACGGCGTAATGTCGGCTGACGATTCCGGACGAGGCCCATACTTTTTCGGCGAGCGGGTTGGCCGCGAAGTGGTCGCGGAAGAATTCCCACAGGTCGTCCTGGGCGACTTGTGGTGGGGTGGCCACGGCGGTACCGACAATGTACGGCCGGGTGAGGTTGCGAACGGC
>NZ_CAAAFS010000334.1:0-17712 GCF_900634755.1 Protofrankia symbiont of Coriaria myrtifolia | reverse complement strand
GGAGGCGTCAGCGAGAAGGGCGGATCCGCTCGGCCGGCCAGCTCGCTCCGTCAGTGTTGTCATGTGGTCCTTTCTGGAGTGCGGAGCATTCGGTTGCTGCCAGGGGCCCGGTCACGGCCGAGGTCGATGTCGGCCTGGCGTGTCTGTATACGGATACATCGATTTACGGAGGTATCCACCCGGTCGCCGCTGGTTGATCGAATGCCCTGTTCTCGGGCGCTCCCACTCGGTGAACCGGGGATTTTCGGTCGCCGGCGGCGCGAAAAGAAGCATGGTCACGTCGTCTTCGATTTTTCGGTGCGCGGGGAACCAGGGCTTTTCCCGGCCACCACCATCCGTGCCGTCACCGGGCGACGGCACGGATCCCCGGTCACGCCGTCTGGGGACCCCGCTGCCCTCCATGGTGCGGGAGACCGGCCGGATCGCCGGCCGTGTCGGCCCGCGTCCACTGGACGCGCCCCGATCGGTGGCTGCGTTCCGGCCAGCCGTCCCGGAGGCGAAGCAGCCGGCCGTCCGGAGCTTCGGCCGCGGCTGGCGATGTGATCGCGCGGTCATCGTGGGAGCCCACAGCCCGATTCGCCGGCTCCGACCCGCTGACCCCGACCCCAGCGCATCTCCGCTCCTTGAACTGATAAGCGCCAAATCAACCGCTCACTGGATCCAATCTCTTACGCAGAGTAACAGTTGCTGGCAGCTCTATGCGATGACTGCTAGGAGTCGTGGTGTCGGTGCCTGGAGCGGCTGCCGAGTAATCGGCGGCTGTCTTCCGAGTACCTTCCTGGAAACTGTCGCCTATCTGACAGTGGACGGCGATGTCGCGCTCCCGCCGTGTCCGGGGCTGTCCGCTCGACAGGCGACCGTTTGTAATATTTGTTCAGAAAAAGGAAAAATTTCCCTACCGGTCGGATAGGTGCTCGTACGAGAGGGCCCGGCCCGCCGGGCCGCTGGCGGGGCGGGCGATGCGAGGAACCGGGCGTCCGGCCTCCGGCGCGGTTTCAGTCGGACTGGCCGTCTGATCGCGTGTCGTGGCGGTCCTGCGCGGCGCTGACCAGCTGGGCGTGGTCCCGGATCCAGATGAACAGTTGCTGGAGGGGCCGGGTCAGCCCCTCGCCAAGCGGGGTGAGGCTGTAGCTGACCCTGGGTGGGGACGAGGGCTCCACCGTGCGCTCGACCAGGCCGTCCCGGACGAGGGTGCGCAGCGTCTGGGAGAGCATCTTCTCGCTGATTCCTTCGATCTTCGTCCGCAGTTCGTGGAACCGGAGCGGACCAGTGGCCAGCCCGGTGAGGACCAGCACGCCCCAACGGCTGGTGACGTGGTCGAGCACCACGCGAGCGAGGCAGTCGCTGCGGAACGCGTCGTCGGCTGTACCTCCCGGGAGGCTCTCGGGGGGCTGCGGACGTGCCGACACGCCACAGAGCATACCCGGGTATCGCTTCTTACTAAAAGTAAGCTCCTATACTCTGGTTACCAGAGGGGCGACACCAGAGAGTCGAGTCGGGGGCCTGGGACGGAGGCGCGATGAATGGATCACGTGAGGTGGCGCTGGTCACCGGTGGAGGCCGCGGCATCGGCGCGGCGACAGCACGCGAACTGGGCCGCCGCGGCTACCACGTAGTGATCAATTTTCGGAGCAACGCCGATGCCGCCCGCGCGGTCGCCCTCGACATCGCGGCCGCGGGGGCGACGGCCGAGTGCGTCCAGGCCGACGTCTGCGATCATGATCAGGTCGAGCGGATGGTCGACACCGTCCTGGCTGACCGTGGCCACATCGATGTGCTGGTCTGCAACGCCAACACCGTGGCCCCGCCGTTCGCCCCGTTTGCGTCCCTGGCATGGAAGGACTTCATCGACAAGGTCAGCGGTGAGCTCGCCGGGGCCTTCTTCGTTACCCAGCACGTACTGGCCGCGATGCGACGCCATGGCGGCGGCCGGATCGTGTACGTCTCCAGCACCGCCGCCGACTACGTCGGGCCCGGCAGGCTCGCCCACTCGACGGCGAAGTCGGCGCTGAACACCTTCAGCCGCCATGTCGCCGCGGAAGCGGCGGTGTACGGGGTCACGGTCAACACGATCGCCCCGGGCGGCGTTCGCACCGAGGCGACCGCCGCGGTCCTCACACCCGAGCGCGAGAAGCATCTCGAGGACCACTCGATCCTGGGGCGCGTACTCGAGCCCGAGGACATCGCCGTGGTGATCGCGCAGACCGTCGACGCGGGTATGCGAGGCGTCACGGGGGCGCTGATCCGCATCGACGCCGGCTTCGGTGTGCTGGTCGGTGGGCCGTCGTCCAGCACGTGACATCCGCGAGAGCGGTCTCTTCGGGACCATCGACGCCTGGAAACACGGCTCGAAACGCGTTCTTCACGTGGCCGGACGGCCATGTGACCGAACAGTCTTTACGACAGTCTTTACGCGCCTGCGCGGCCGGGTGCGACCGAGCCTGTCCCGGCCGCGATTCCGTCAGCCCGCTCCGTGTGGTGCCCGTCCGATCGCCGTTTTGTGGTCGAACATGCCTTTTCCTGGGCGCTGGAAGCCTTTTCGGATATTCCATTCGGTTTTTCCGGCCAGCTCGTCCGGCGGGTGCAAAATTCCGGGCGTGTTCCTGGTTTCGATCGGAAATTTTCTCGGCGGGTCTGGGATTATCCTGAACCTGACCTCGATGTCGAGCGGAGAGGAACTCGATGGCCACACTCAACGAGGATGCCCGGAATCTGCTGAGCCGGCCGGTGTACGCCTGGGTGACCACCCTGCGCCCGGACGGGTCGCCGCACAGCACGGTCGTCTGGGTCGACGTGGACGGCGACGAGATCATTTTCAACACGGCGGTCGGTCGGGCCAAGGAACGGCACCTGCGCAAGGATCCGCGGGTCTCGATCGGTGTGCTCGACCCGGAGGACGCCTACCACCTGGTCAGCGTCTCAGGGACGGCCCGCCTCGAGATCGACAGCGCCGACGCCGTCATCGATCGTCTCGCGAAGAAGTATCTCGGCGTGGACAGCTATCCTTTCCGCCGGCCGGACGAACAGCGAATCATGGTTCGGGTGGAACCGCGGCAGATTATCCACAACACCGGCCGGTGACGGCCGCGGGCCGGGCGCACGGCTTCGGTTTCGTCCCGTAGCCGGCCGGGAGCAACCGGCCTGGAGAGGCCTTTCGGATGTTTTTCGGACGCGCCGTCACGAACGTGTCCGGAAACATCCGCCCGTCGAGAAGCGAAATCCGGCCGTTGGTCGGGCCCGGCGAACTGTTCCGGGGCCGCCGGTCCGGGCCGTTCGGCGACGGGATGGCTGGTGTAAGGCTTCACGATTGTTCAGGTGTGATGCTGTGTCGGCCCGGTAGGGGCCGCGCCAACAGCCGGACGATCTGCCGCCGGCCGCGCGTCGCCAGGTCATGCGCCGTGGGTGTTACGTGCCCTGAGTGTTTACGTGCCCGGGGTTGTGCGCAGTGGGGGCGGGTCCGCGCTCCAGGGGAACTCCGGGTGGTCGCTTTTCGTGATCATATGTTTGTCGCGCGTCCCGGAATGCCGGGCTGGTGCCCGGGAGGGTGGGTGGTGTCCGGGTGGGTGGTGACGGTCCGATTTGACACCCGAACCGGGAACCGTTTCCATTACGTGGTTGTCGTCCCCAGGATGGAGTCGTCCCACGTATGTCCCGGATTCGTTCGTCCGCAGGCGTCGTCAGCGTCCACCGCGCTGCCGGTCTCGCGCTGCTCGCGCTGCTCGCCCTGTTCGTCGCCGGCTGTGGCTCCGATGATGACGATGGGTCCGCGTCGGCGGCGCCGCCGGAGAAGCTCCAGGTGGTGGCCACGACCACCCAGGTCGCCGACTTCGTGCGGGCGGTGGGCGGCGACCGGGTCCAGGTGACACAGATCCTGCGGCCCAACGTCGACCCGCACGACTACGAGCCCTCACCGGCCGATGTCAAGGCGATCGGTGAGGCCGACGTGCTGGTGGCCAACGGTGTCGGCCTGGAGAAGTGGCTCGACGAGACGATCGCTTCCGCGGGTTTCGAGGGCACCCGGGTCGACGCCAGCCGGGATGTGAAGATCCGTCCGGGCAGCGGTGAGGAGGAGGAGAAGGACGGGGATCCGCACGTTTGGCACAACCCGCTCAACGTCAAGATCATGACTGCCAACATCGAGCAGGCGTTCACCGCCGCGGACCCGGCCGGGGCCGCCGCCTACCAGGCCAACCGCGCCGCCTACGACGGCAGGCTCGACGCGCTGGACGCCGACATCAGGCGACAGATCGACTCGCTGCCGCCCGCCAACCGCAAGCTGGTGACCAATCATGACGCGTTCGGCTACTACGTCGACCGGTACCAGCTGACCTTTGTCGGGTCGATCATCCCGAGTTTCGACACGTCGGCGGAGCTGTCCGGTCGCGACATCAGTGATCTCGTGGACAAGATCAAAACTACCGGGGCCAAAGCGGTCTTCTCCGAGTCGTCGCTGCCGCCGAACACGGCTGAGACGATCGGTCGGGAGGCCGGCGTCAAGGTGGTGGCAGGTGAGGACTCCCTGTACGGCGACACCCTTGGCCCGCAGGGCTCGGACGGTGCGATCTACCTGCAGATGGAGGAGCACAACACCAGGACAATCGTCAACGCTCTGAAATGAGCTGCAATGATGCGTTGATGTGACGGCTGGCACGGGGGCCGGCAGGGGGGCGAGGTGGGACCTGACCCGGGTCTGAGGATCCTTCGGATGGGCTGGAGCGGGGCCGGTCCGGGACGGGGCTGCTGAAGTTGTGAACCGCGACAGGCCGTCGGGGTCTGAGGTGAGGCATGGTGAAGTGAAGCAACAGGTGGCCGACTCCCAGGTCAGCGCCAGCGCCAGCGTCGGCGTCGGCGCAGTCCCTGTGAACGCTGACGACAGTCCCTCCTCCGCTGTGGTCTTCGATCGCGCCAGCGTCGCCTACGGCCGGCTGCCCGTCCTCGAGGACGTGGACGGGGTGGTGCGCGCGGGGCACATGGTTGCCCTCATCGGCCCGAACGGGGGCGGCAAGTCGACCCTGATCAAGGCGATCCTCGGGCTCGTCCCGGTCGTCCGAGGCCGCATCCAGGTACTCGGCCGGACACCGGCCCGGGCCCGTCAGGACGTCGCCTACGTCCCGCAGGCCGACGTCCTGAATCCGGATTTTCCGGTCTCCGTCAGCCAGGTCGTGCTGATGGGCCGTTACCGCCAGATCGGCTGGGTACGCCGGCCGCGCCGGTCCGACCGGCTGATCGCCGCCGAGGCGCTGGCCGCGGTGGGGCTCGCCCACCGCGGTGGCGACCGTTTCGGCACCTTGTCCGGTGGTCAGCGGCAGCGGGTGCTGCTCGCCCGGGCGATGACCCAGCAGCCCAGGCTGTTGCTGCTGGACGAGCCGTTCAACGGGGTGGACACGCTCTCCCAGCAGGCGCTGCTGTCAGCGATCGATGGTCTGCGCGCGGCCGGTACCACCGTTGTCATCAGCACCCACGACCTGTCCCTGGCGCACTTGGCCTGTGATGACGTCTGCCTGGTCAACCGGCACCAGTTCGGTTTCGGCCCGACCGCGGCGACGCTCACCCCCGAGCGGCTGCGGGCGGCCTACGGCAGCGCCGCGCTCGAGCTGCGGGGCGAAGGTGTCATCGTTGCCCATCCGTGAGCCGACCATCCGTAAGGTGACCATCCCCGAGCTACCCGGCATGAGCCGTACCTGGGCGCATCGGCCGTTCCCGGATCGTCCGCCGGCAGCGGAGCCGCCGGTGGGAGGGACGCCGGCACGGGGGTCGGCGACGGATGTGTCGGCATGGAGCGTCCGGACAGATGATGCGCCGACGAGGGATCCGCTGTGCTGAGCCGGTTGCTGCTGGATCCGTTCGCGCTGCCGTTCATGCGGCGGGCGCTGATCGAGGTGCTGCTGCTCGGCGCGCTGGCGGGGGGCGTCGGAGTGTTCGTGGTGCTGCGCCGGCTGGCCTTTCTCGCGGACGCGCTCACCCACGCGGTCTTCCCCGGCGTCGTCATCGGCTACCTGGTGTCGGGGCAGTCCGGGATCGTCCCGGGAGCACTGGTCTTCGCGGTCCTGGCCGCGGTGCTGTTCACCGTTGCCGCGGCCAGGGCGCGGGTGGGTCAGGACGCCGCGCTCGCGATCCTGCTGACCTCGTTCTTCGGGCTGGGGGTCGTGCTCGTGTCGCGGCAGCGGTCCTACACCGCCGACCTGACGACGTTCCTGTTCGGCCGGGTGCTCACCGTCGACTCAGCCCAGATCACGCAGACGGCGGTGGTGGCCGTGGCGGTCGGCCTGGTGCTGTACGCGCTGCGCAAGGAGTTGCTGCTGCGGACGTTCGACCAGCAGACCGCGCAGGCCATGGGCTACCGCGTGGTGCTGCTCGACCTCGTCCTGAACCTGATGATCGCTCTGGTCGTCGTCGCCGCGGTCAAGGCCGTCGGGACGATCCTGAGCATCGCGCTCCTGGTCGTTCCGGCGGCCGCCGCCCGGCTGCTCTCCGACCGTCTGCTGGTCGTGACCGGGCTCGCAGTCCTCTTCGGCATGCTCGGCGGCTGGCTGGGGCTCGCGGCCAGCTACGAGGCGTCGATCAACCACGGGGTGCGGCTCGCCTCGGGAGCCACGGTCGTGCTCGCGCTGGTCGTGTTCTACCTGCTCGCGTTGGGTGTCGGCCCGCTCGTCCGGCGCCGCTGGCGGCGGGGCGCGCGGCTGCCGGAGGAGGTCGCGGACGTCGACGAGCTGCGGGCCGGCCGGCTTGCCCCGGAGGCCCACGTGGGCGGAGGCGTCCGGTAGATGGCCGCCCTGGACCTGCTGTCGGATTCCTACACTCGCCGTGCCCTGGTCGAGGCGGTGTTCGTCGGCGCGCTGTGCGGCGCGGTCGGCGTGCATGTGGTGCTGCGGCGGCTGAGCTTCTTCGCGATGGCGATGACGCACGCCACCTTCCCGGGGGTGGTGCTCGCGGCGATCCTGGGGATCAACCTCTACCTCGGTTCGGGGGTTTTCGGCTTCCTGGTGGTTCTTGCCGTGGCCGCGCTGTCAGCCCGCGGCGACAACACGAGCGTCACCGGCGTCGTGCTGTCCGGCAGCTTCGCCCTCGGGGTGCTGCTGTTGTCGGCCCAGTCAGGGTTCACTAGAGATCTCACCGCCTACCTGGTCGGATCCATCCTCACCGTGCAGGCTGACGACCTGGTGACCTCCGGGATCGTCGCGGCCGTCGTACTGGTGGTGCTGGCGCTGCTGTCCAAGGAACTCGTCTTCGGGGCCTTCGACCGGGACGCGACCGTCGCGGCCGGCTATCCGGCCGGCCGGCTCGACGTCGTCTTCCTGTTGCTGGTCGAGGTGACGATCGTGACCTCGGTGCCGGCGGTGGGGACGATCCTGTCGGTTGCGCTGATCGTGGCGCCGGCGGCGACGGCCCGGCTGTGGTGCGACAGCGTGCGGGGCATGACCGTGCTCTCGGTCGTCATTGGGGTCGCCAGCGGTGTCATCGGCCTGGCGATCAGCCAGCAGTGGTCCGTGGCGGCCGGCGGTGCGATCGTGCTCACCGCTTCGGGGATCTTCGCGTTGTCGGCGCTGCTCGCGCCCACCATCGGGACGCCGTCCCGCCGCCGGCAGGCTCGCGTGGAGACGCGGTCGACCGTGGGTGCTGTGGGCGAGGAGGGCCCGCTGCCCGGGCCCGGCGGCGCGCCCACGCGCGGCGGTACGCCGGGTCCGGTAGCCAGCGGCGGGATCAGCAGTTGACGAACTCCGGCTGCTGGTTGAGCACCTGGCTCTCGTTGGAGACGAACCGCCGGTACTGTTCCCCGCCGACCGTCTCCGGACGGAACGCGGCTAGGCGGTGACAGTTCTGGAAGGCGAGCGTCACGCCGAAGCGCTGTTCCAGCGCGGCCCGGATGGAGGTGCTCGCCATCGCCCGCAGCAGCTGCCCCTGCGCCGCGTCGTCCGGCGGCGGGACAAGGTTGTCCGTGAAGTCGCGATCGTTGCCGGGCAGCTCGCCGGCGAGCCGTTCGACCAGTTCGTAGGCATATGGCAGTGAGTCGCGCACGCAGGTGAGGAAGGCGTCGTCCGGAACGTGGCCGCGTTCGGCCTGGGCGAGTAGATCGGGGGAGACGGTCAGGGACACGGAACCTCCTGGGACGGCTCGGGGGCGGTTCATCCGAGCCGCACTGTCTCCGATTTGGAAACCATTGTCAATACGGATTGCATCGAGGTGGTCGCGGGGCGGCTACCTCGATGCCAGGGTGCGGGGATGCCCCACCCACCGGTACCGCCAGCGATCAGCGGTGCCGGTGGGCCGGTCGGACGATGGCCCGATTGGCCGGTGGGCCTGATGATCATCCGATCAGCGTCATGAGCTCGCGGCCGTCCACCCAGGCGCCGGTGGCGTCGACGAACCCTCCATCCGACCACCGCAGAATGCGTACCGCCGTGTTGCAGACCGCTGGAAACGCTTTTATAAGGGTGCCGTCACAGGTGAATGAATGGGCCATCACGTTCGGATGATCCCGGGCTGCCCTAAATGCGTTCCGAAGATTTTCAGGGGTTGTCTGTGTGATTTCGGTGAGCAGCGAACGCGCCGCGAGAACGGTCGAGAAAGATGCCTGTGACAATGGTGAGCGCGACGCTTCCGGTACATTCTCGCGAAATGCTTTGGAATCCTGGTCGCCACCGGTGGCGTCGAGCGGAAGATAGCCGGATGCGAAGTTCATGTTACCGATGGCCTGGCCGCCGGCACGCGCCACCGCGGCCGTCGCGCAGGAGCCGACGAAGTATATCGGTGCTTTTACCTGAAGGCTGCCCGCGACCTGTGCTATGCGGGCACACGACTGGGCCGAGAAAACAACGACAATCGCGTCAGGGTTTCCGGACGCGACCTGGTTGACAGCCGGAGCGAAGTCCGCCGTGTCAACTTTCTCCGGCACCAGTCGGACCTCCGACACCCCTTTTTTCTGCAGAATGCTCCTGGATCCCTGGATGGCGGCGGTCAGCAGTCCAGGCAGGTCCGCGTACAGGGCATGGACCTTTGTGACATGTTTGGTGGTGGTCAGATACTCGGTAATTCCGAGCAGTTCCGTGAGCGTGCCGCCGGTCAGCGAGAAGGAGTTGGGCGAGCTCAGCTCCCCGCTCAGCTGAGGTGATCCGCTGACATAGGGAATGCCGGCCTGCTGGTAGAGCGGCATGGCCGCCTCGGTGCTCAGATCCACCCCGCCGATCACGGCCACGGGGTCGGCGGCTATGAGCCGGTTGGCACAGTCCTGGGACGACTCCGGTGAGCCATTTGTTGCACAGGGGACGAGTTCAAGCGGTCGGCCGTGAACCCCGCCGAGCGCCGCGTTGGCGTAGGCAACGGCGCTCTCGGCGGCTATTCGTGTCTCGGGAAACGATCCGAGCGGGGTGTTCTCCATGGAGACGAAGCCGAGCTTGACAGGCGGTCCGTTCAGGTGGTTTGCGGGCTGACCTGGGCTGTTGGAGCCGCTGCCGCGCTGGCTGGTGCACCCGGCGAGGACGGCCAACGTGACTGCGGCTGCTGCGACGACACGGCGGGACAGCGTCATATTGCCAGAAGTTACACTGCCTTAGCCCACAAGGCACCGTGTTGGTCCACAACAGGCTGCCCTGTCGATTGGAGAGCGCTGTGTCCACGTATGTCGCGGCACTGATCCTGGGTCTGGGCGCGGGCGCGGTGTATGCGGCGCTGGGACTTGGGCTGGTGCTGATACACCGTGCCTCGGGGGTGGTCAATGTTGCGCACGCCGCGTTCGCAATGTACGCCACCTACCAGTATGCGGAGCTGCGGGACGTGGGGGACATCGTCCTGCCTGTCGTGGGTCTTCCGCCCCGTATTCATCTGACCAACAGCCCCACCTTTGCGCTGGCGTTGACCGTGTCACTGGCCATGACCGCGCTGCTCGGCCTGCTTGTGTATTTTCTCATATTTCGGCCGCTCCGGCACGCCCCGCCGGCCCTGTCCCTGGTCGCCTCGGTCGGTCTCATGATCGCCCTGCAGGCGCTGGCGGTGCTACAGTTCGGGTCGGACAACAGGTTCATTGATTCCGTACTTCCGCAGAAATCCTTCTCCGCGTTCGGGGTGACCGTTCCGGTCGACCGTCCGCTGCTCGCGATACTGGTCACAGGTATCGGAATGATCATGTGGGCGGTATCCCGCTGGACGCTGTTCGGGCTCGCCACCAAGGCGGTCGCCGAATCCGACGAGGCGGTGGAACAGTTCGGTTACCGGCCGGAGGCCGTCGCCGCGGTGAGCTGGGTCGTGGCGTCCGTGCTCGGCGCGCTCGCCGGAATACTCGTCGCCCCGATCAGCGTGCTGAGCCCGTCCACCTACACCCTGTTCATTGTTCCCGCGCTCGCGGCGGCGCTGCTCGGTGGGCTGTCGTCGTTCGGCGCCACTATTGTCGGCGCGTTGCTGCTCGGTATGCTCCAGTCGGTTCTCCTGCCCCTGCAGCACGACGTCCCGTGGCTCAACCAGCCCGGTCTACGGACGCTGTTCCCGTTGCTCGTTCTCATCGTCGTCGCGGTCACCCGCGGCCAGCTCATACCCGGGCGGGCCAGGGCCGTGTCAGCGGTCGCGCGGCTGCCCCGCGCGGAGCAGACCGGGCGTCCGTTGCGCGATCTCGCCATCCTCGTACCGGCCGGAATGATCGCACTGCTTGTTCTCAGCGGCCCCTATCGGCTGGGCCTGGAACGCAGCCTGGCCGCCGCCGTGGTGTGCCTGTCCTTCGTCGTGCTGACCGGGTTCGCCGGCCAGTTCTCCCTCGCGCAGATGTCACTGGCCGGGGTGGCCGGATTCCTGCTGGCCCGGTTGCAGGGTGGCCTCGGTGTGCCGTTCCCGCTCGCGCCGCTGCTCGCCACCGCGGCGGCCACCGCCGCGGGCCTGGTGCTCGGCGCGTTGTCACGGCGGATACGAGGGGTCGATCTCGCTATCGTCACGCTCACCGCCGGGGTCGCCTTCCAAGAGATCGTCTTTGTGAATCCGTTGATTACCGGTGGGCTTGCCGGCTCGGTCGTCCCGCCGCCGAAGCTTTTCGGCCTCGATCTCGGCGTGGCCGGGAAGGGCTTCCCACGGCTGGAGTACGGACTGCTCTGCCTTGCCGTGTTCGCGCTGTGCGGCTTCGCGGTGGCCCGGCTGCGCGCGTCCACGTCGGGCCTGCGCATGCTCGCGGTCCGCTCCAACGAGCGGGCGGCCTCGGCCGTGGGCGTCGACGCGGCCCGGACCAAGCTGCTCGCGTCCGCCGTCTCCGCCGGGATCGCCGGTCTCGGCGGATGCCTCATCGGTTACGGTCAGGGCAGGTTGTCGTTCGACTCCTTCGGGGTGTTCGCGTCCCTGTTCTTCCTGGCGATCGCGTCGGTCGGCGGGGTGATGAGCGTGCGCGGGGCGATGCTGGGCGGCCTGCTGGCCCCCGGCGGTGTGGTGTTCACGGTGCTCGACAACTTCGGCCATCTCGCGCGCTACCAGTCGTTGCTGTGCGGTGTGGCTCTGGCCGTCCTGGTGGTGGTACGTCCGGAAGGGCTTGCCTACGATCCGCGACAATCGAAGCCGACCCGACGGTTGGCCCGACATGCCGAGGTGGCCCGGTGACCATACGTCTGGACGTCGACGGGCTTTGCGTCCGCTACGGGAAGGTCGAGATCGTCCACGACGTGTCGTTCGCCCTGCGTGCCGGCCGGGTGACCGGCCTCATCGGGCCGAACGGCGCCGGGAAGACCACCCTGATAGACGCGATCACCGGGTTCACCCCGTCCAGCGCCGGCCGGATCGTCCTGGACGGAACGGTGCTGAACCCGCTGCCGCCGCACGAGCGGTTCCGCCGGGGCCTGGCCCGCACCTTCCAGTCGCTGGAGCTGTTCGAGGATCTCTCCGTCGCCGAGAACCTGGCGGTCGCCGGGCCGGAACCCGCCTGGACACTGGAGCTGGGTTCGGTCGCGGACCAGCAGCCGGCCATGCTCAACCACGACGAACGGCTCGCCGTCGGCCTTGGCCGTGCGCTGGCCGCGGGCGGTCAGGTGCTGCTGGTGGACGAGCCGGCGGCCGGTCTGGACTCGACTGCCCGGTCCGTCCTCACCGGTCGGATACGACGTCTGGCTGAACGTGGCTGCGCGATCCTGCTCGTCGACCACGACATCAAGCTGGTCTTCGAGGCCTGCGACGACGTCGTGGTGCTCAGCGGCGGCCGGGTGGTCGCGCACGGCCCGCCGGCGGAGGTCCGTGAGCGCGCCGAGGTCCGCGAGATCTATCTCGGCGCTCCGCCGGCCAGCACGGTACGGCTGCCCACACAGGCCCGGCCGGAGCGGGCGCTGGTCGTCGAGAAGGTCGTCAGCGGGTACGCGGGTGTCCCCGTGCTGCACGACCTCTCGCTCGAGGTCCGGGCCGGTGAGGTCGTCGCCCTGCTGGGGCCCAACGGTGGCGGCAAGACGACCCTGGTCCGCACGGTGGCCGGGACGATCGCGCCGTTTGGCGGTCGGGTAACCGTGCTCGGGCAGCCGGCGCGGCGGGCGCACCCGGCCAGGCTCGCCCGCCGCGGCCTGGCGGTGGTGCCGCAGGGCGGCACACCGCTGCGCGGCCTGACGGTCCGCCAGATCCTGCGGTTGGCTGTCGGCCGTCGGCCCGGCGACCAGATCGAGAAGACGCTGGAGAGCTTCCCCACCCTGCGTCCGCTGCTCGACCGGGGCAGCGGCGAGCTCTCCGGGGGCGAGCGGCAGCAGCTCGCGCTGGCCAGCGCCGTCGCTCGCCGGCCACGGCTGCTGCTGGTCGACGAGTTCTCCGCCGGCCTGGCGACCGATCTCGCACTCAGCCTGCTGGCCGTCCTGCGCCGGCTGGCGGACGAGCACGGCACCGGCATTCTGCTGATCGAGCAGCATGTGTCGCTCGCCCTCGCCGCGGCGGACCGTGGGTACATCCTCGACCGGGGCCGGATAGCCTTCAGCGACACCGCGGCGGCTCTCGCCGCCGATCCCGACCTGATCAACGCAAGCTATTTCGGGATGGGTTAGGGCGTGGTCCGGTCGAAGGCCCACAGGCTGTGGCCTGCGCGGTCGCGGCCGGTGGCTGCACTCCTCGGCCGGTGGCCCCGGATCCGGAAGGGATCTCGCACGTGGGTGGACGGGAACGGGCAGCGGTATGAATGACCATGGTCCGGCGGCTGGAACGCCCACGCCGGCCGGGACAGCCCGTCCGGGCAGCGTGCTCGCGGTGATGGCTCATCCCGACGACGCGGAGCTGTGGGCCGGCGGCACCCTCGCCCTGCACGCCCGGGCCGCCGGGGTCACCATTGCCGTCCTGCGCAACACCGCCGACCGGATGGCCGAGGCCGCGGCGGGGGCGCGCGTTCTCGGCGCGCGCCTGCACGTCCTCGACCCCGAACGGCTCGCCGTCGAGATCCAGGAGCTGCTGGTCGAGCTCTGTCCCGAGATCGTGGTGACCCATCCGCCCGCCGATGTCCATCCGCGCCACCGGCGGGTCGCCGCGGCCGTGCTCGAGGCGCTGCCGCGGGCGGTGCTTGCCACCGGCCGTCCGCGCCGGCTCTACACCTGCGACAGCTACAACTCCCTGACCATGGACGGCCCGGTGCGGGCCACCGCGATCGTCGATGTCACGGCCACCTTCGACGTCAAGCTCCAGGCGCTGCGCGCGCACGGCGGCACCCAGCCGATCGGTGAGGAGTTCGCTCCCATGGCCGAGAACCTCGGTCGGTTGTGGGGCGCCCGGATCGGAGTCGCCTACGCCGAGGGCTTTGTGGCCCTGCCCGTCCTGGGACGGTTGCCCGGTGCGACCTGTCTCTGACGGCTCGCCGAGGGCCAGAAAAATCGATCTTGTTTGATGGGTCTTCCGTTTGGTTGATCTTCATGAGTGTGGATCGGCATTCGGATGATCAGTATCCACCGGGCCCGACCCGGGGACGCGACTGAATCGATCATGTTTCTTCCGTGGCGGGCCCGTGGGGCCGTCCGGTCGGGCTGGTGGCGGGAGCACGTGAAATGGAATACCCACCGCATACCCACCGGGCGCCGGCCGTCCGATCGCGTGGACAAACCCGGGCGGCCCGCCCGGGCGTGACCTGGCTATCAGTTTCCCGGCGCGGTGTCGGGGCAGAAAGGCTCTGAAGATCCGGACTCTTCCGCCGCTGTCTTACCGGCTGCCCCGTTCGCGGTGTGGTCGAGGTGGACCCCGCGGGTGGGCATTTGGCGGGACACTTCGGGCATATTTAACTCTCCGTAATCGCCATTACCGTAAGGATTGTGATCGTCGCTTACGGGAGTCATCGACGGAGATCATATATGTGATCCCTGCGTGCTCCTCGGAAGATTGGATCTTGAAAATTTGGCCTTGAGTTGTCCTGGGTTGATCCTTGCGTGTGACGAGTATCACATCATTGACAATGACTCTGAAGATCATTCAATTGTGTCGAATCGGGTGTTCGGGGCAAAAAGGAAGGAGGCAGTCGGGGCGATGATGTCGTCCCGACTGCCTCCGAGGCCCTCGGCGCCTTGTCCGGCGCCGGAGCGGGGGCCGGTTCCTGTTACGGAGACCGGCTATGATGTCGCCGTCAGTAATCAGGCGGTCTGAGCCTGCCGGCTCCGTCCGACCGGTGGAACCGATCCGATCGGAGCCTCTGGCGTGGAAGGATCATGAGTGTGTTGCCTGTGAACCGTCAGGCTGAACCGTCAGGCTGAGCCGACGGCGGTCAGCGCGACGCGGGCGTGGTCCGTGAGATCGGCGGCTCCGGGGTATCCGGTAAGTTCGATCTCACGGCACAGCGTCGCCACATCTCTGCCAGCCATACCGGAGTCGAGAAGGGCTGCCTGTTCGACGGCCTGATGGCCGAGTTGAACCGCCGCTTCGGCATCTCCGGCCCGCACGTGCGCGACGCCCAACCTGGTCATGGCTTCCACGCGGGCGCGTGGGAAATCACCGGCCAGACCCTCGGCCGCGGCATCCAGGTAGGGAATCGCGGCGGCCCCGTCGCCACTGGACAACAACGCCTCACCGGCGAACAGCGAAATACAGGGCGGCACGCACCAGTAAATATGCGGCGGATCCTCCGCCGGCTGGGACTGATTGATGAGATGAACCGCGTCCTCGGCAGTTCTTGCGGCCGAGGCGCTTTCACCCGCGCGACCGTACGCGAGAGCGAGCGCGCCGGAGATAGCTGCTTTCTCGGTAGCGGTCATCGCCGTGCGAGCGCCGGCCTGAGCCGAGCGGAGCATGGTGATGGCGTCGTTCGGGTCGCCGTACCAGGACGCCTGCTCGGCCATGCAGCGCAGGATGTTGGCCCCCAGCGCCGGCTGCCCGGCCTCCCCGGCGGCCCGTAGCGCCACCATCCACAGCCGCTGGGCGCCCCCGTGGTAGCCGCTGTCGAACGCCGCCCAGCCCGCCAGCCGGGCGAGCTCGGCGGCCACGGCGTACAGCCGTGCCTCGTGGGCGTGGCCGTACAGCGCGGTCCGCAGGACGCGTACGGCGACCCGCAGCTCCGCCATGGACAGCTCGTATATGTCATCTCCTCCGAGAACGTCATCCATTCGGCGAAGCGTTTCGACCCGCCGCTCGAAGCCGGCGACGAGCGAGTCGCTCACACGCTTTCCCTCGAGTGCCGCGGCGAGCCCGGCTGAATCGGTCATGAGCCAGTGGTGCGCGACCGATGTCAGTGCCACGCCGGACACACTTAGAAACTTCCGCCTTTCCATGTTGGCGGTCACCTCCTCGAACCCGACGTTCAATCCGTCAGGTCTCCACAGAAGGTCGAGATCGGCGTCTGCCCATCGAGCCTCCCCATCGTCAACTGAATTGGACAGGAGTGCCAGGGCCCCGCTTTCGGGCCCGGTGTAGTCGCACGCCCAGCCTAGGGCAACGACATTCGTGCAGTAATAGCGAGCAAGGAGATCACAGTGTTCCCAGCTTGGGCGCTTGCCGCCCTCGTACTCCGAGAGGCGCTGTGCGGTCAACGCATCCCACGGTCTACCGATGTCCTCGGCGAGACTCTTGATCTCTTCCGCTGCCCGCGCCAGAGACAGGCCGCGGATCTGGCGTGCATGCTGCAACGGACCGATGGTAACCCTTCGAGGAGGCATCTGACCTTCTCCCATTTGGCCGTCATGTCAAGGCATGTACTCGGAACGTAGCCAACCCCCCCACCGGAGTCTAAGGACCCGCGGTCACCTGTGCTGAGTCGTTGTTCCTGGTTGGTCCGCGGAGGAGCACCTTGATTTTTTCCGGATTCCGCCCCCGTGGGTATTCGTCGGCCCCGTATGCGGCCCCGGCCGGAACCCCGCCGCGGCGGGACTCGGGCACACGCGGAGTATCCGGACGGTGATCGTGCGGATCTGCGAACTGGCCGGTAGCTGTACCGTCGGGCCCTGAATTCCACCATCCCGAACGAACTGGGAACACCGACTGTTGTCCTTCAGGCCTTATTTCCGTGTTCCGCGGGTCTCCGTGGGTGCTATTCCCGGATCCTGCGTTCTGAAACATTGTGAGTAGACAGCAACATGGGCCGGCCGTACGCTTCTGCTCGATTTAGTCGTCATGTCGACGCGACCACAGGACGGTGTCGTATGGGTAGAAGAGTTCTTGTGCTGGACGCCGACGGCGAGTTGCGCGGCCAGTTCGAGGACGTGAACTCCGCATACATGTGGAGCCGGGTCCGGACACAGGAGCCGCCATCCGCGGAGGATTTGGAAGTCTGGCGCCAGCGCAGCGCCTGCCGGGACGAGGACCCGGAGCTGTTCTTCCCCGTCGGTACCACCGGGCCGGCCCTGCGGCAGCTGGAGGAGGCCAAGGCCGTCTGTCGCCGCTGTCTGGTGATCCGGGAATGCCTCAACTGGGCGCTTGGCACCGGGCAGGAGGCGGGGGTGTGGGGCGGCCTGGACGAGGACGAGCGCCGTGCGCTGCGCCGCCAGCTGGTCAACCCGCCGGCACCACGGATGCCACGGTGAGCACGCCAACGTTGCAGCGCATCACAGCCCCGGTACCGATGGCCGCCGCGATGGCCGACTGGCAGCACACCGCGGCCCGACTATGGATAGCCGCACGTGAATATGCCGAGGCTGTGACCTCGGAAAGCGATGTCATGACGTCGCTCGCCCGGTTGATCGCCGATGGCGCGCCGGACGAGGAGATCGACCAGGCCCGTGCCCTGCTCACGCATCTGAGGGCCGTGCGCGCTGCCGTCGGCCGGCGGCTGGGCCTGACCGAACTGTCGGATGAGCTGGCTCGGGCCGGCTGGGAACTGCTGTCCGCCGTCCCGTCGGCGCGGGAGTGCGCGATCCCACGGCCCCGGCAGGGCGCGGCCTGATGATCCGACTCGCAGGGGCGGCGACAATGATCGTCGACCGTCCTCGAGCAGCGGGCCGCGGCCCGCGAGGAACGGTCCGCCGCGGTCCCGACGTGTCGGGACGCCCACGCCGTGGGAACGTCGGCGGATTTACCGGAAATGCGGAAACCGTTACCACGACGAAATATTCACTGCTCGTTCGGGCCGGTTACGGTTCCCCTTCCGGGGCCGGTGCGAATCCGACCGGGAATCGTTACGACACAACACCACGTGGATCCCCGTGCCACACGTCGGCCACCTCGGTCGCGAACCGGTGGCAAACGGCGGGCGCTCGCCGGACGCCGGTTGTTCCCGGCCGCGCCGGGTCCGGCCCGCATGGCCGGTAACCACGTGGTGAAAAAGCTCCCCGGACGGCCGTCGACAGTAGTCGTGGCCCCTGGGTGAGACCCCGGCGCGGG
>NZ_CAAAFS010000333.1:0-29184 GCF_900634755.1 Protofrankia symbiont of Coriaria myrtifolia | reverse complement strand
CAGGTAATCTAATCTACTTGCGCACGAGTGACACGAGTGAAGGGAGCCGGCTGTGACGAACTGGCACGTGCGGTCCTACGACACCAACGATCACACTGCGACGGTCCATTTGCTTGAGGAGGTCAGAGCTGACGCGGAAGGACCATCCTTTGACCTGACCGACACGGTTCTCGCGCTGCGGGAGGGCACCCCCGCGGTTGTCGCCGTCACACCTGACCAGTTCGTGGGCGTCGCGGTCGCGAAATACGAGCGCGGATACGCCCAGGTGATTGCGCTGGCAATTTCGCCGGCCTGGCGCTACCGGGGGATCGGATCCGCCCTCCTACAAGCGCTGGAGAACCAGTTGCTGCACGCCGGACACCGTCGCATCACGACGCTGCTCGCACCGGGGCAGTTCGGTGAACTGGCCTTCCGCAACCGGGGATTCGCCAGGACCGGGCTCACGCTCTACGAGAAGTACGAACCGCTGCGGCCGGTGGACGTCACGACCGTGGAACGCTGGGGCGGCACCCTGCTCACCGCGGCCGAATGGCACGGGCTGGCCGGTATGGCCGACGGCAAGAGGCTGGTGGAACAACGCCTGTTGCTGCCCATCAAGGAAAACGAACTGGCCGAGACGTACGGGCTCGTCACCCCGACGGCCATGCTCCTGTTCGGGCCACCGGGCACCGGTAAGACGTCGTTCGCCCGGGCGGTGGCGGCCCGTCTGGAGTGGCCGTTCGTGGAGCTGCTGCCGTCCCGACTGGTCGCGGCGGGCGACGGCAACCTCGCCGCCGAACTGCGCACGGCCATCACCGAGCTCATGCAGGTCGAGCGGGTGGTGGTCTTCATCGACGAGGTCGACGAGATCGCCCAGGCCAGGGACGCCGTCGGGCCGGAGAGCCAGTCCGTGGTCAACGAGCTGCTGAAGGCGATCCCCCAGTTCCGCAGCACCCCGGGGCGTCTGCTGATCTGCGCGACGAACTCGATCGCGGCGCTCGATCCGGCCTTCGTCCGCCCGGGTCGTTTCGATCTCATTCTCCCGGTCGGACCGCCGGACGCGCCCGGGCGCCGCCTGCTGCTCGACCGCTTCCTCGAACGGATCGACAACAAGCAGGTGGACACCGAACCGGTGGTCACGGCGACGGAGCTGTTCACGCCGGCCGACCTCGCCGCCATGGTCCAGCGGGCGGTGGCGGCGGCCTTCCTCCGCGCGGTCGACAAGGGGGAGCGGCTGCCGGTGACCACCGACGACCTGCTCGCCGCGGCCCGCTCGTCACGGCCCACCATCAGCGCGGAGGAGCTCGAGCGCTTCCGCGCCGACGCGAAGATCTTTACTCGTAGCTGAAGCAGCGTCTGCCTCCACACTGTGTTCCCCCCTCCCCACGGACGTTCTGTCTGAGCTTCCAGAGCTGCTGAGCGCGCGAGAGAAATCATGATCGCGTGCTCGGCGGTCGACTACTGTCGATCTTTCTTTGAGGCCGTCTCCGGCGACAGACACAGGTGCGTTCACCCCGCTGGTCGTCCGGCCGTCGGCCCTATGCTGATCGGGAAACTGCGACGATCCGCGGGGTGGCGGCCGGCGGCAGCCCGGGCCCGTTGCCGGTGGCGGGCGGGTATCGGCCGTCTGTCGGGTTCGCATCATTCGTCTGCATTGCCACCGATGGTGCACAGTGGATGTTCCCGTGTCTACTGCGATCCAGCAGTGTTGTGTTGGGCATGTCTTGTTGGCGACTGCAAACTGTAGCGCGAGCGTCGATGATCGTCCGCACCTGGCCGGATCATGGTGGTGTCGTCGCTCGTCCGGCGGCGGGTGGCGGGGTGCGATCCTGCCCGCATCCCTGCCGCGTGGCGCGGTCCGCTCGTGGTCGTATCGTGGTGATCGGCGTTTCCTTGTTCGTTGGTTGTGGTCATGATGGGGACAATGCGGACAGTGCGGACAGACGGAAACGCGGTCGCGACGACCGACAGCGGCCCGCTGGGCCTGTTGGGCCTGCTGGTCGTGCTGGTCGTCGCCGACATCGTCGTCCCGTGGAGCAATCTGACCGGCTTCTACGGGCTGGTGCCGCTGCTTGCCTCGGCCACCGGAGCGCCGGTCGTCACCGTGATCGTGGGGCTGGTAGCGGTGGCCGCGAGCGTGGTGTCAGGAGCCTGGGAGGACTTCGGTAGCGGGCAGTACGTCGCAGCCTGTGTCCTGGTCGCCATCCAGGCCGGTGTCGCCGGCTACGTCGCGGTGACGCGGCTGCGCAGGGAGAAGGAGCTGGGGCGTGCTCTCGCCGTGGCCGACGTGGCCCAGCGGGCGCTGCTGCCAGCCGTCCCCAGGGCCGTCGACGGGATCGCGTTCGCCGCTCGCTACCTTTCCGCGGCGGCCGAGACCCTGGTCGGAGGTGACCTGTACGAGGTGGTGACGGCACCCACCGGCACCCGAATGATCATCGGGGACGTGAAGGGCAAGGGGCTGCCGGCGGTCCGGCTGACCACGGTCGTCCTCGGCGCCTTTCGGGAGGCCGCCGTCATCTACCCCGAGATCGAACGGGTCGCCGAGGCCTGCGCCCGGGCGGTCTCTCGGGAGGCGGGGCCCGAGGACTTCGTCACCGCCCTGATCGTCGATGTCCATCCGGACGGGATGCTGCGAATGATCTCGGCTGGGCACCCGCCGCCCGTGCTCCTGTCCGGGGACTCCGCCCGCCCGATACAGATCATCGACCCCAGCCCCCCGCTCGGTATCGCCGAGCACTTCACGGCGACCACCGGCCGGTGGGATCCCGGTGACCGGTTGCTGCTGTTCACCGACGGCCTGATCGAGGCGCGCAACAGCGAGCGGGCCTTCTTCCGCCTGGACGACCACCTTGCCGCGCTCACGGCCGTCACCCTCGACGCCGCGCTGGACGGGCTCGTCTCCCACGTGCACGGTCACGTTGGTGGCAACCTGCACGACGACCTCGCCCTGCTCATCGCCGAGCGCCTGCCCGCGCTGACCACCCGGCCGGTCGAACGCGTCGGGACCCCGCACGACCGGACCGCCGGACTGGTGTAAGCGGGTAACTGACGTGGGTGAGCGGGTATGGGCGGGCGTGCCCCGCGGTGACGGCGGCTGCGGAACCCGGCGGTCCAGGTCATCCACTGGCACACCTTTTGTCTTTTTTGTCACTTCCTGTTTCGTGCGTCGTTAGTCATCTCACTCCTGTCCCGTGTGGGCACCGTCGCCGAGGCGGCCTGGCTGTGGGCGGGCGCTGACCGCGACCTGCCGCCGGGCTGCCGACGGTTGCCGGCAGCCCGGCGGCAGCCGTCGGCAGTTGGCCCGGGTACCGTTCCCGCGTGTATCCGTCTGGTAAAAAGCGGGTTTCATCCGCCGTCCGTTGTTACGTGGTTTGTGGTCTCCCGTATCGGCATCGGGAGTTCGGCCGGTACGCTTCGACGCGAGTGGGCGAGAAAGGAGATTTGACAGTCGTGGTGCGTCTCACTCGAGAATATCTGCTTTGTGTCGGAAATTCGGCTGGCGTACCGGCTGCTTTGTCGGCCGGTCGGCCGCCGGCAAACCAGCCGGTGCGCGGGGGCTTGGTCCCGGGGTCGCCGGGGACGTGTTACTGGTCGCCGAGGGTGTGTTACTGATGGACGATGTCCCGGATGCTTCGGTCAGAGTGCTGGGGCCCTGTCGGATCGCGTCGCCGCTGGCACCGCTGATCGACGACAAGCGGACGACCCAGCACTATGTCGACGAGGATGATCGCGTACTGCTCGACGACACGCTGTCGATGGTTACTCAGCGTGACGTGTCGCTGGACAGTCTGCCCGGCTTCGAGCCGGCAGGGCCGCGACGGAAGATTTTTTTCGACCCGTCGAAGACCCGGGTCGGAATCGTGACCTGTGGGGGACTCTGCCCCGGCCTCAACGACGTCATCCGAGGCCTGGTGCTGGAGCTGACGTCCCACTACGGCGTCACCCGGATCTTCGGTTTCCGCAACGGTTACCAGGGGTTCATCGCCCGGTACGCCCACAGCGTGCTGGACCTGACCCCCGATCTCGTCAGCACCATCAACGAGAACGGAGGAACGATCCTCGGCACGTCCCGAGGCCAGCAGGACCCGGAGGAGATCGTCGACTGCCTGGAGCGGATGAGCATCACCAT
This sequence comes from Protofrankia symbiont of Coriaria myrtifolia, assembly GCF_900634755.1. Lineage (NCBI taxonomy): Bacteria > Bacillati > Actinomycetota > Actinomycetes > Frankiales > Frankiaceae > Protofrankia > Protofrankia symbiont of Coriaria myrtifolia. The sequence continues at coordinate 25,076 of NZ_CAAAFS010000333.1, read as the reverse complement.
CCTGTTCGTGGTCGGCGGCGACGGCTCGCTGCGCGGCGCGCTTGAAATCGGCCGGGTCGCCCGTGAACGCGGAGACAAGATTGCCGTTGTCGGCGTGCCGAAGACGATTGACAACGACGTGCCGTACATCGACCAGAGTTTTGGTTTCCAGACCGCCTTCTCGAAGGCGTCCGAATCGATCCGGGCGGCGCACGTCGAGGCGATGTCGTCGCCCAACGGTATCGGGGTCGTCAAACTCATGGGCCGGCACTCGGGTTTTCTGGCATGTTACGCGTCCCTGGCGAACAGCGACGCGGACGTCGTGCTCGTCCCCGAGGTGCCATTCACCTTCGAGGGCGGGGGCGGTCTCCTGCGCTTCCTGCACAGGCGCGTCGAGGAACGGGGGCACGCGGTCGTCGTCGTGGCGGAAGGCGCCGGCCAGGACCTCCTCGCCCGGGAGGAGGCCGGCACGCCCCAGGGCAGCGACGCCTCGGGCAACGTGAAGCTGCGGGACGTGGGCAAGCTCCTCACCCGGCGGATCACGGACCACTTCACCGCCGCGAACATGGAGGTCAACCTCAAGTACATCGACCCGAGCTATGTGATCCGCAGCGTGCCGGCCAACCCCTATGACAGCGTGTACTGCATCCGGCTTTCGCACGCCGCGGTGCACGCGGCGATGTCCGGCCGCACCGAAGTGATCGTCGGACGGTGGCGCCGCCGGTTCGTGCACGTCCCGATCACGATGGCCATCAGCCACCGCAGCCAGGTCGATCCGGCCGGTGACCTCTGGCTGTCGGTTCTGGAGGCGACCGGCCAGCCGGTCCAGTTCCGCTGATCCACGGCGACCGGCCCGTCCGAAGATGACTCCGGGTGGGAACGGTCCGAGAAGATGACGCTGGGCGAGAGCTCCAGGTACCCGGTCGCCCGGACGGCCAGGAAACCGGGCCTCCGGCAGCGCGAGGATCCGCGAGGAGCACCGTCGCGCTGCCCGCGGCCCGGACAGGCGGCCCGGGCAGGCGGACAGCCAGGCAGGTGTGCGGGTGCGCCGTGATCGCGATGACGGTGATCCGTCATCGCGAGGGTCGACCGGCGTAAAATCGGTCCGTGCCTGCGTACCAGTACCGTTGCCGCACGTGCGACACCAGTTTCGAGGTGCGACGCGGCATCAGCGAACCGGCCGCTGTCAACAATCCGTGCCCGGACGGTCATGTCGACACCACCCGGGTGTTCACCGCCGTCGCCGTCAGCCGTGGGGGGTCGGCGTCGGCCTCGCCTGTGCCCGTTCCGTCAGGCGGCGGCGCCTGCTGTGGCGGCGCCTGCTGCGGTTGACCATCGGATGACACCAGGAGAGATTCTGTTGTGTATGTGATGTGAAATTATTGCCGTAACTCCGACGTCTGCCTCTTGATCGGATTTTTCCGTCTTCCTCGATGGGCGGAACTTGTTTAGTCTTACTAAGCAAGTTTTCGATGCGGAGCATCGTCGACGTTTGAGGAGGGGCACCAGGTGCGGGACGCGGATCATGCAGAGCCGGACGCGGCGGACGATCGCGACGCGGCGCGACCGTCCGCTGTGGTTGACGAATCCGCCGCACCGGGTCTGCAGTACAAGTGGATTGCGCTGTCCAACACCACGTTGGGCATCCTCATGGCCACGATCAACTCCTCGATCGTCCTGATCGCTCTGCCGGACATCTTCCGCGGAATCAACATCAACCCGCTGGAGCCGGGTAACACCAGCTATCTGCTGTGGATGATGCTGGGCTTCCTGATCGTCACAGCCGTCCTGGTCGTGACCTTCGGGCGTCTCGGGGACATGTACGGACGCGTCCGCATGTACAACATGGGTTTCGCGATTTTCTCCGTTTCCTCCGTCCTGCTGGCCCTCACCTGGATGGATGGCAGTGCGGCGGCCCTGTGGCTCATCGGCTGGCGGATCGTGCAGGGTGTGGGCGGGGCGTTCATCTTCGCCAACTCCACCGCGATCCTCACCGACGCCTTCCCCGTCCAACAGCGTGGGCTGGCGCTGGGCATCAACGTGGTGTCCGGTATCGCCGGCACGTTCATCGGGCTCCTGCTCGGCGGTGTGCTCGCCCCCGTCAACTGGCACTACGTCTTCCTGGTGTCGGTGCCGTTCGGCGTGTTCGGGACCTTCTGGGCCTACGCCAAACTCCGGGACAACGGGGTGCGGCAACGCACCTCGATGGACTGGTGGGGAAACGCGACGTTCGCCAGCGGGCTGATCATACTGCTGGTCGGGATCACCTACGGCATCCAGCCCTACGGCGGGCACACGATGGGCTGGACCAACCCCTGGGTGCTCAGCGCGATGATTGGTGGCCTGGCGGTCCTGGTCGCCTTCGCGATCATCGAGTCGAAGATCAGGGAACCCCTGTTCGACGTGCGACTGTTCCGCATCCGCTCGTTCACCGCCGGCAACATCGCCTCCCTGCTGGCATCGCTTGGACGCGGTGGGCTGCAGTTCGTGCTCATCATCTGGCTCCAGGGGATCTGGCTGCCGCAGCACGGCTACAGCTTTACCGAGACGCCGCTGTGGGCGGGTATCTACATGATCCCGTTGACGATCGGGTTCCTGCTGGCCGCGCCGGTGGCGGGGGCGCTCTCCGACCGGTTCGGCGCCCGTATTTTCACGGTCGGTGGCCTTGTCATCGTCATCGCCAGTTTCGTGCTGTTCATGGTCATACCGGTGAACTTCTCCTACCTGCCGTTCGCGCTGATTCTGTTCATCAACGGCATCGGTACCGGCCTGTTCTCCTCGCCGAACCGTGCCGACGTCATGAACGGGCTGCCGGCGAACAAGCGAGGGGTCGGCGCCGGTATGACGGCGACCTTCCAGAACTCCGCCATCGTGCTGTCCATCGGCCTGGTCTTCATCCTCATCGTCGCCGGGCTCTCCCGTACCCTGCCGGCGACCATGTTCAACGGCCTGCTGGCGCAGGGCGTACCGGACGCCACCGCGCGGACGGTGGCCGACCTCCCACCGATCGGCGTCCTGTTCTCGGCATTTCTCGGCTACAACCCGATGGAACAGCTGCTCACACCGCAGACACTGGCGGCGCTGCCGGACGGTGGTGCCCACGTGACCGGACACGCCTTTTTCCCGAATCTGATTTCCGGGCCGTTCGCGGACGGCCTTGCCGCCGTGTTCGTGTTCTCGATCACAACACTGGTGATCGCCGCGATCGCGTCCTTCGTCGCTGGATCCGGCCAGCCGGCGGCACCAGCATCGGGCACCGCGCCGGTGAACGCCGAACCGGTGAGCGTGCGGCGGCAGCGGGGCGGGGAACCGGGAGCGGGCCTGATTCCCGGCCATCGTCTCGGAGAAGCGGAGTCGTCCGGATATACGGGGTGACGGTCCGGGGCCCAGGCCGTGATCGACCAGATTCCATCTGGAACGGCCCAGGGCCCGCTCCAGCGTTTCCGCCGGGCGGCTACCCGATGTTCGTCCCGACCTTCGGGCGGGTCTGCGGGACCGAGTGCTGCCAGTCCGCGAGCAGCGTCCGGATACCGGTGACCAGCAGCAGCGGCTGGTCGAGCATGAGATGGTGTCCGGCGAGCGGGATCTCGATGACCGGCGCGACCCGGCCGAGCAGTTCGTACATCTCGGTGCCGATGTCCGGGGTGATCAGACCGTGTTCGGCGCGAAACAGCGCAACCCGACAACGCACCTCCTTGAGGATCTGCGGGGAGGGCCGGCGGCCGCGGAAGATTCCCGGATCGAACTTCCAGGTCCAGCCTCCCTCGACAGCGCCCATGGACGACCGCGCCACGTGGTTGACGACGTAGGGCAGCATGTTGGGTTGATCGGGCACGGTCCGGAAGCGGGCCAGCGCCTCGGTCACGGTCGGGTAGACCCGCAGCGGTCCGAACGCCGTGCGCTCGCGGGCGGCTCTTTCCTCAGGGGTGACGTCGGCGACGGGGGCATCGAGGATGACGATCCCGCTGATCCGCTCCGGGTAGCTGGCAGCGGCCATGATCGACGCCCAGCCACCCATGCTGTGGCCGATCACGATCGGGTTGCCGGCCAGGTGGGCGTGTTCAGCGACCCCGACTATCTCGGCAGCCCAGTTCTGGAGACTGTAGTCATCGCGGCGCCCACTGTCGCCATGGCCGGACATGTCGATGGCGACGACCCGGTATTCGCTGTCAATCAATGGCGCTATGTGATCCCACCAGCCGGCGTGCGCGGAGCCCCCGTGTACGAGGATGATTCCCGGCCGGTCCGGTTCCCCCCAGCATCGGTAACTGATCCGGCATCCCTCGACCTCCGTTACATACTGTTCGGGCCGCCGCTCGAGTGCGGTCCGGAACCAGCCGGGAGTTTCGATGTTCATGCTCTGTCTGCCATGTCGGTCTGCCGTTCCGGTTATGCGGTGCTGGACGGTGTCGTAATCCAGTCTGGCCGGAATCCTGTCATCGGACGGACCAGGACGGTCCCGATGGCAGGAATCGTTGGATGTGCTCACCTGGCGTGACTGGCAGGGCGGCTGGGGCGGAGCTGACCGAAAGCCGGCGCCGATCCGGGATCCGGCCGAGTTCTCCCGGTTTGTGTTCGTCGATATCCGTACGGCACACCGGGGATGCTCTCATGGCTGAATAGCAGCCTTCCTGTGTTGGGTGCTGCATGGTGCTCCCGTGCGATATGGGAGCACTGTCGAGCGATATGGTCCCATATTGTGTGGCCTGTCGACACGGGTCGGCCCACATGGCGGGGCAGTGTGTGGTGGCGGGTTCGCGTTACCACCAACGTCAATACCAACGCCAACCGGTACGCTGCGGAGCGCGGCGCCGATAGGACGTCGCCGGCTGCCGGCTCCCAGTCGTCGGGCCGGTGCGAACCGGTGACGCCCGACCGAGGCTGCCGCTGCTCACTCCCGGCTGGCCGCGACGAATGCCTGGACGGTCCCGGCCGAAAGGACGCCGAGCGGCTGGCCGTCGTCCTCGACCGTGATGGTCGTCTCCGCCGTTATGCCACGCAGTGACCTGTTGACCGCATCGGTGAGAAAGTCGCGCCAGTCGAGGAAGATCTCAGGCTGGAAGGTGTCGATCATTTCCAGCAGTGGGCGGGCGGGATCGGAAAGCCTGTCGAGATCCCCGACAGTGACGATCGACGATCGAGCAAGATCTTTTTCCAGATGCACGAGACGGGCATACCGAACATTTGCGTCGCGCATTTCCCGAGCTGCCTCGCCGCCGGTCATCGTGTCCCGAAGTTCGATGCAGGGCTCCACCTTGTCAACGAGTTCCACGACACCGGCGAGGCTTCTGACGATCTTGTTCCGTGTCACCTTGTGGCTCCTTCGGACCGCTTCGCAAGCCGGGGATTCGCGGCATCCCGGGCTGGCGGTTCCAGCTTCCGGGCCTTTCTGACCATTCAGTCCTCTCGGATCTGCCGGGCTTCAAAGATCTTCGTGATCTTCCGTGCCTGTCGCCGGGCTGTCGAGCGCCCGGGAAAAATGATCGTGTTGTTTTCGGTCCGTGGGAGATCCGCTGGCGAGTCAGGTTCGGCGCTGTCTCCGAGCACCCCTTTATGTCCGCCGTGTCCATGGATATCCCGATCGGACTCATATCCGTAACGGGCGGTTCGCGGCGCTGTCACGGTACTGGGAGGGGACTCGAGACGGGACCAAAGTCCTGGCCGTTCCGGCTCCCCTTATGGGCGCCTTCCCGATAGTCTTGCTGTGCGTCCCGGCAGAGTGGTGCGTGATCTGCGTTCCCCCCGTACGTCAGATCATGTCTACCCTCTGTCGGGGCCTTTCATGCTGCCCGCGACCTGTCACCGTGCCTGGTCAGACCTGGTCGGCGACCATACGGCGGGTGTGCCGGGCGCCGCTCGTCCACAGTGGCGATGCCCCTGGACGACCAGGCCCTGCGTCGACCTTGCCGACCTTGTCGGCCCTGTGGACACACCTGGCGGTCGGGTACTTTCCCCGAAGATCGATATTGCTACCTGTTTATGGCGCGCTGACACGAGGTAGCCTCCGGTCGTCGGCGAGCCGTAAAATGCACCCGCCGACTGATCGCAAGGCCATGGTTGCGTTGTTGTGATTCAGGCTCGCGGCCGTTGTGGCTGGTTTGTCGGATCATCCAGGTGACTTGTCCCACTGTGGTCGGACGAGTATCTGTCGGATGGGTATTGGACAGCAATGAGATCTACTATTTAATGGATACGCCAAAACGTAAACCGGGCGCTCGGCGGTCATTCCTGGGCCGGGCGGGCGGCTCTCCGGTGGGTGGCCGTGAAAAGGATCAGGGGAGGATGTCCAAGAGCGGGATGATCCTGACGGCCACCCGGTGGGCGAACCGGTAGCGTCGCTGTCCACCGTGCCCGGACCGGCAGGTGGTGACTTGACAGGACGCGGGACTCTGAAGGGGTGCAGATGCAGGTTCCATCAGCGCGGATCGTCTTCCCGGAAGCCGATCGTGCGGAGATTGCGTCGTCGGTGTCGGGGATCCTGGCCAGCGGGGCGCTGACGCTCGGTGCGTATACGAGGGAGTTCGAGGCCGTGTTTGCTGCGGCCCACGACACCCCTTTTGGCATTGCGGTCAGTAGCGGCACAGCGGCGCTTGAGATTATTCTCCGGGCGCTGGACGTGGCGGGTTCGGATGTCATTATACCCACGAACACCTTTGCGGCCACCGGTTTCGCCGCCCTGCGGGCCGGCGCGAACCTGGTTTTCGCGGACGTGGACCCCGGCACGTTCGCGCTCAGCGCGGCCACCGTGGCCGACGTGCTTACACCGAGTACCCGAGTGGTCATTCTGGTGCACATAGGCGGTCTGATCACTTCGGATGTCGACGCTATTCGGGCACTGTGTGACGAACGGGGTATTTTTCTGGTCGAGGACGCGGCGCACGCCCACGGAGCGAGTCATGACGGTCGCCCCGCGGGGTCCTTCGGCACGGCCGCGGCGTTCTCGTTCTATCCGACCAAGATCATAACTAGCGGCGAGGGCGGGATGATACTCACCGCCGACGAACGCGTGCGGGACGAGGCGGTAATATTCCGGGACCAGGGGAAAGCCGGTTTTCTCGGCAACGTTCACATCAAACAGGGCTACGCCTGGCGGCTGAGTGAGCTGCATGCCGTGACCGGGCTGGTACACCTGCGCCGGTTGTCCGAATTCCTCGAGGTCCGCCGCCGGGTCGCCGCCCGGTACGACGCGGGACTCGACCGTATCGACGGGATCGAGCCGGTCCGGGTGCCGGCCGGCGGGTACAGCAACTTCTACAAATATCTGGCTCTGCCGCGCCCGGGCACTGATCGGGCCCGGCTGAAAAAGGAGCTCAAGGAGCGCCACGGTGTGTCGCTGTCGGGTGAGGTGTATGAGGCGCCGCTGCACCAGCAGCCGGCCTTCGCGTCGTATGCCGGCGGCAACCTGCCGGTCGCCGAGGATCTGTGTGCCCGTCACGTGTGTCTTCCGGTCCACTCGGACATGACCGAGGCCGAGGCGGATCACGTGCTTGCGTCGCTCGCGTCCGCTCTCGAGACCCTGGCGGTACAGCCCTGATCAGGTGATCATCGCCCGTAACAGTTCTCGGGGCAATTTCATCGGGCGACCCGGCCCGCAACCGACAATTCTGGACGGATGACCATGCGTATAGCCGTCACCGGAGGCTCCGGGTTCATCGGAGCCCATGTAGTGGACCGGCTCGCCGATGCCGGCCATGACGTGATTGCACTCGACCTACGGACACACAGGGCAGATCCACGCGCTGATCACAGGGTGCTCGACGTTCTGAACCTGCCCGCTGTCACCAGCGCGTTCGCCGGCTGCGAGGTGGTTTTCCACCTCGCTGGCATGTCCAATGTCGACCATGCCTTCGCCGACCCGATCCGGACCGTGCGGCTCAACGTCGAGGGCACGGCGAACGTCTGTGAAGCGGCGCGTGTTGCCGGTGTGCGCCGGGTACTGTTCGCTAGCACCGTCTGGGTCTACGGCGCGGCCGGCGGCGATCCGGACGACCCGCACCCGCTGACCGAGGACGTCGAGTTCGCGCTGGTTCGTGCCGGTCATGTCTACACCTCCACCAAAATTGCGGCGGAGCTGCTGCTCCACAGCTACCAGCAGACCTATGGTGTGGATTTCACGATTCTGCGCTACGGCATTCCCTACGGTCCCGGCATGCGGGACGAACTGGTCCTGGCCCGGTTTCTCCGGAAGGCACTCGACGGGGAACCGCTCACGATCGCAGGCGATGGCCAGCAGTTCCGCAACTATGTGTTCGTCCGTGATCTGGCCGACGCGCACGTGCTTGCTCTGGCCGACTCCGCGCGTAATGCGACGATCGCGCTCGAAGGTGATGAACGGGTCAGCGTGCTGGCGATGGCACAGGCGGTCCGCGACCATGTCCCCGGCGTCCGGATCGAGCATGTTCCGGCGCGCCCGGGCGACTTCCGGGGGCGGCCGGTGTCGAACGCGGCGGCCGAGGCGCTGCTGGGCTGGCATCCCACCACCCGGTTCGCCGAAGGGGTCCGGCAGTATGTCGAGTGGTACCTGGCCGATCGGCGGCCCACCCGTGACCAGCTGGCCCCGATACCACCCCGCCAGGCGGCCGACGGGGTCGGCGTCTCGGCGTCGTCCGAGTAAGTCATGGCCGACGAGATGGCCGACGGTCCCACGGGTGGCCCGGTGACGGTCCCGGCCCGGCAGCCCCAGCACGCTGGGAAGCGGGCGCTGCTGCTGTCGGGCTCGCTCGGGATGGGCCACGATGTCATGGCGCAGGCCTGCGCGCACTCGCTGACCCTGCGTGGGTTCTCCACCCGCACGCTGGACTCCCTGCGCATGATGGGCGGCCGTGCCGGCGCCATGGGGGAGGCCGTGTTCCGGGGGATGCTGGCCGTGCCGGGCCTCTACGACGCGGTGCACTTTTCGCAGATGCGGCCGGGCGGCCCGTTGGCGCGGGTGATCGAGGCGACCGCGTCCCGGTTCCTCGTTCCCAGGCTGGCGTCGACGTTGCGCGAGCAACCGGTCGAACTGCTTCTGTCGATCTTCGCGACCGGGGCCGCGGCGGCGAGCCGGATCAAGGCCGAGCATCCCGGCATGATCACAGCGGTGTTCTGTACGGATGTCTGCGTCCACCGGCTCTGGGTGCATGACAACACCGATCTGTACCTGGTCACCTCGGCCACGGCAGCGCGGTTCGTCCGCCGGTTCCATCCCCAGGCGCGGATCGCCGTCGTCCCGACGCCGGTGCGTCAACCCTTCTACGACCCGCCGACGCAGGCCGCGGCCCGGGCCGCCCTCGGCATCCCCGCTGACGCGCGCTGCGTACTGCTGATGTCAGGCTCCTGGGGCCTCGGCCCATTGGTCGCCGGTGCCCGGGCGTTGGCCGAGTCCGGCGTGTGGGTGATCGCGGTGGCCGGGCGCAACGCCTCGCTCGAGGCCCGGCTGCGGGGGCTGGCACGTACCCGTCAGCAGGTTATCCCGTTCGGTTTCACTGACCGTATTCCCGAACTGATGGCAGCAAGTGATCTTGTGGTCACTTCGTCGGGGGACAGCTGCAGCGAGGCCCGCGTGATCGGACGAGATCTCCTGCTGCTCGACGTCGTGCCCGGTCACGGCCGGGACAACCTCCAGCTCGAACTCGACCGGGGCCGGGCGGACGTGACCTCCGCGGACACCGCGTCCCTGCGCCGGTCGGTGCTTGCCGCGCTGGATCGCACCAAGCCGCCCTCGGTCCGCGTGGTCGGTACGCCGGACGCCTGGGAGCAGGCGTTCGGCGCCGCGCTCAGCCAGGTCGAGCTGGGTAATGGCTGGTAGGACTGGTAGGAGACAGCCCGCGCGGGCGTGGTGCGGCAGCGGAGGTGGGATGGTAGGGGACGTGGGACGCAGCGGTGGCACACGTACGCACCTCGGCCGGATTCCGGGCGGCGCGTGAACAACGCGCTCGCCGTCGGCGCACCGATCGCGGTTGTGTCAGCGGCCTTCTACGGGATGGCTCCCATGATCCAGGCTGTCGCGGCGCGGCAGGCACCACCTGGTGGTGGGCTCGGGCTCGGGCTGTTGCTCCGTCTTACGGTGCGCCCGTTGTGGCTGCTCGGGCTCGCGGTCGAGGCCGGATCGTTCCTGCTGGAGGTGCTGGCCCTGTCGGTGGCCCCGGTGGCCCTTGTCGCGCCGCTGATGGCGGGCGACATGGTGGTCTTCGCGTTGCTGGCCCGACGGTTCCTCGGGGAGCGGATCAGCCGGGCCGGCTGGCGCGGGATGGCATCCATGGTCGCCGGAATCGCCCTGCTCACCTTTGCCTTCAGCCGCGGCGCCGAGGTCGGCGACCGGGCGAGCAACCATGACATGGGGCTGTTCCTGGCCTGCGGGCTGACGTTCACGGCTGTGGGCGCGTGGCTGGCGAACCGGGCGGGCAGAGGGGAGCGGGTCGCCCAGGCAGCGCTGCTGTTCGGGCTGTCCGCGGGGGCCTGTTACGCGATCGCGACGTTGGCGACCCGTCAGATCGGCCTCTATCTGGACGATCATGAGTTGGCCCGTCTGCTGGCCACCCCGACCCCGTACGTTCTGATCCTTTTCTCCGTGCTTGCCCTGGGCCTGGAACAGCGGGGGCTGCAGGGGCAGGCGGCGGTGATCGCGTTTCCGGTGACCAGCGGAGTCTCGGCCTTCCTGCCGGTGATGCTCGGCCTGACCCTGTTCGGCGAGTCGGCGCCCGAAGGACCGCGGATGGTGGCCTTCGTCGCCTCCCTGCTGCTGGTCGCGGTCGGGATTTTCGGTCTTGGCGGGGACCGGGTGGCGACCAGTGCGCCCGAGCCGGAATCCCGGCCCGAGTCGCTGTCCGAACGATCACAGCGATGACCTGGAAGACCCCACCTGGCACAGCGGATCGCCGATGCCGTCCGCGGGACAGCTGCTGCCCACGTTCTTCACGAAACCGGACTTTTCATGAAAGCGTACCTTTCGTAAGGACAGCTCCGCGCGGAAACGATCTGTCGTCGGCGAACGCGGTGATCCAGCTGATTCGTTCTGCCGTTCTGCCGGACCGGCTGTCCGGAGACGGGGCATGCCCGGACCAGCCGAGCGGATCCCGCATCGCTGGGATGCGCGGCGACAGGCGATACGGGAGAAGAACGAGACGGCCCTGATGGGTTCGTTCTTGTCCGACCTGCCGACGGATCGGCTCGGCTGAACCTGCTGACCGGGACCTGACCGGCTGGCGGTCGCGTGTACGACGGTCAGATCAGACGTGGAACCTTTCCATTGCCCTACGGACACGGGAGTTCGCCTGGGCAAAGCTGATCTTTCCGTCAACGTATGCGGCGAGGGCAGTGCGGCGCACCCGCTCGGCACGCGGATCCTCCAGCGGGGTGCTGAGCAGGTTAGTCGTGACAGTGGCCACGCTGATCACCTCCCGTTGCGCGGAAACAACAGCGACAAAAAGACCGTCTGACAGCGTCAGACGTGTAATGGATCCAGGGAAGGGTTCGCGCTCCATGGCGATCGTCGTTCGGAGCGCCGTGTGATCGCTTACTTACGTCCCGCCGACGCGTGATCGTGGCAACCAATCGGATCTGCAGGTCGGGCGGAAGGGAAGCCTGAGACGCCCCGACCCTGGGGCTTCCGCCCAGTCGATGGCGTTCATGGCACCTACGCTCCTCCACGGCAACAGCGGGTGTGGATACCCGCCAGCAGGGTCGGGATGACGTCTGCCCGCGTCCGTCGTCAAGACCAACGCTGGAAGAACCACAACCCGACCGGACAGCTACAAGAGTGCGCTGTTGTGGGCCCGATCGCAAGACCCTTTCTGTCAGGTCATCGATCGTATCCTGACAGCGACCATCGCGGTGGCTCGCCGGTCGGCCGCTGCCGGCCGGCGTTGCCGCGAACACGAAGGCCGCCTGGGCGTCGTGCCCTGGGCGGCCGGAGATTACGGCGGTCGCACCTCTATATGATCATGCTCTTGCACCTGGGGCCCGACAACGGCCCCGGGATCCGGGCCTCGATCCCTGGCGGCCCGGTTTCCGGTTCCCGGGGCCCGAGGTCCGAGGTCCGAGGTCCGACGGCGACGCGATCATGCTGTCCTCCGTGCCGCCGTCGATTGTCCGGATCCTTCGGCGTCCAGTTCTTTCAGCTTCGATGGAGCACCGCCTCGTCGAGGATGACCCACAGTCGGGGCGGGCTGTCGCCGGTCAACCGATTCTGCCGGTATAAATAGTTACAGAATCTTGAGGATGTGGGGAGATCTCGCCGCGTTCGTTCCTGGCGTGTTAATTGTGTCCCGATTGTTTGAACGGTATTCCGTCTGGGTGCCGGTAAATGCGCGTCGACGCGGGACCGGTGTCCTGTGTTTCATCCGGGTTCCTCCTGGCGAGACCCGTAACGTCCGCTCGCCGTGAACCGGAGACGGACGAGGGCGCGCCTGCCCGGCGGGTCCCTGAGGAGATCCGCGCCGGCCGTGCCAGGGGACTGATCCGTATTCGCCGGAGAGGGCCCGAGCGGCGCGGAACCGTATACGGCAGATTTGTTTTTTTGTCTGTCGGATCCCTGTCCGGCGTCGCGGGTCCGCTCAGGTAGTGTTGCTGTTCTCAGCAACGCAGGACGCGTCGAGGAGGTGAGTCCCATTCCCACGGTGTCAGGTCCCGCGGTGTCAGGTTCCCTGACGTCAGGTCCGATGACGTCAGGTCCGATGGCATCAGGTTCCACTGTGTCAGGCTGGGCGCTCCCGCCTTACGGCCGTGTGATCCGACCGCACGGTGCGCTGGGGGCTCAGGCCTCTCGGCAGCACGAAAGAAACATGATCGTGCCGCTTTCGGCTCGCTAGGTGGCCAGGAGGGCGCCCTTCGGCATCCCGAAAGGTTCCCGTGTCGTTTTCTCCAGCACCTTCTCCAGCACCGTCATCTCTGCCCGCCGTCGTTGCCAGGCTGCGGGCCGTCGGCTGTGTCTTCGCCGAGGACGAGGCGCGGCTGCTCTTTCGCGCGGCGCGGACCGAGGACGAGCTTGCCGCCATGGTGGATCGGCGGGCCGCCGGCCTGCCCCTTGAGCACATCCTTGGCTGGGCGTGGTTCTGCGGCCTGCGGATAGCCGTGGACCCCGGTGTCTTCGTGCCCCGACGCCGCACCGAGTTCCTCGTCCAGCAGGCTGTCGCTCTCGCCCAGCGGCTGGCCGCCGGACGCGTCGGCCAGCCGCCGAACCGGCCGGCGGCGGTCGTCGTCGACCTGTGCTGCGGCTCGGGCGCGGTGGGCGTCGCGCTGCTTATGGCCCTGGACGCGGTCGAGCTGTACGCGACCGACCTCGACCCGGCTGCGGTGCGGTGCGCCCGCCGCAACCTTGCCGGCGCCGGAGGCCAGGTGTACGAGGGCGATCTTTACGAGCCGCTGCCCGTCACGCTGCGGGGACGCGTCGACATCCTGGCCGCCAACGCGCCCTACGTGCCCACCGAGGAGATGGGGCTGCTGCCTCCCGAAGCCCGTGTCCACGAGCGGCGGATGGCGCTCGACGGCGGCACGGACGGGCTTGACGTCCTACGGCGGGTGACCGCCGAGGCGCCACAGTGGCTGGCGCCAGGCGGCCGCCTGCTGGTCGAGACCAGCGGGCGGCAGGCGGCACGGACCGTCGAAACCGTCGCCCGCAACGGGCTGCTCCCACAGGTGGTCACGTCCGAGGAGCTGAACGCCACCGTCGTCATCGGAACGAAGCTCACCCGGTAGGGAGGGATCCTCTACCACGGCCTGCGGGAGATGAGAGCTCAGGGCCGGGGGTGCGCGGACGTGGGGCTCCGGGCCTTCACCTGGCCAGAAAGAGGAAAACAGAAAGATGAGGAGAGGAAAGAAAGAAGAGGAGAAAAGAAAAGGCGAGAACGGGCAGGTGAAGATCAGTTCTGCTGTTCCGCCGGAGCGGGACGCAGAACCGCGCCCAGCGGGTGCGGCTCGTCGCCAGCCGCGTCCCGCAGAGCGAGCGCCGCTCGGTCGACGCCGTCGACGGTCCGCACGTCCGCGCCTGTCGGTCCGGGCTCCGCGAGATCGTCAGGACGGATCCGGTTGGGCACGGCTATGTAGTCACCGTCGGTGAAGGGTCGGAGGTCGGCGCCGAGCGGTGTCGTTTCTGTTTCCTGCCCGGGTGAAAGCCTGGCCACAGCGTCACGGCTCCTTTGTCACAGTGTCTGCATGGCGACGATTTCGGCTGTGCCGCCGGGGCCACTGCTGTTGGTCACCCGGACACGTACCGGTCGGCCGGAAGCCTTGGCTGCGGTGGCGACTGTCAGGACTTCTGATTCGGTCGGGTCCGGCTCGGTGTAGATCCGCCGCCATCCGACATAGCCAATCGTGTAGCGGTACTCGATCCAGGCCGTGCTGCCTCCCGCAAAGACGTTCAGGACGTATGCGTCGTAGTCGATCCACTGGCTTTGGTCCCAACCAGAACGCGCCATGACCGGCCTCCCCCTGTGCGTGGCCCAAGACGACGACCTCGGGCTCGGCTACCAAGGGTGATTTTTGCGTCGCCGCTGTGCTATCTCCAATCCGACACAGTCCACTAACCGACCTGGCGGTCCGGTCCCTCGCCGCCTGCGTCGGAAGCCGTCACCATCTCGTCAGGACGCCTGCGGCCGGTCAGAAGTCCTGCGATCAAGTTTTGTGATCAAGAAGGGAAGGTCGGTGGAAGTCCCGGCAAGTTCTGAGGCTCTTCACAGCATGTTCCCAGCTTCCGCGGTCATCGTCCGTGTCCATGAGCTTCACGCGGTATCCGGCCGGCGGGGCACGGACGCGCGGATCGAGCCGCGTGGGCGCGGCGACGCCCACGCGGGAACCAGGTCCCCCGCGCCTGCCGGGAGGCCGGGTCGTGTCGGGCGCGGCCCGCGGCCGGCCCGTGCCGCCGCGCTGGTCCCCGGGGCTCGCCGTACGGCTCGCCCTGGCGGCATGGGGAGTCGTGGTCGTGGCCCTGTGGTGGTTCGACACCTCCGCGTCCAGCGTCCACGGTGCCGGGCCCGCCATGACCGCGGCCGGCCGGGTCAGCGGCCTGCTGGCGGCCTACCTGGTGCTCGTGCAACTCCTGCTCATGGCGCGGATCCCCGTCCTCGAACGGGCGGTCGGGTTCGACCGGCTGGCGGCCTGGCACCGCGGGCTGGGCGCGAACGTCGTGCTGCTCATCGTCGTCCACATCCTGCTCACGGTGTGGGGCTACGGCCTGACCACGCATCATCAGCCGCTGTCCGAGCTCGTCACGGTGGTCACGACCTACCCGGAGATGTGGAAGGCGACCGTCGGCACCCTGCTGTTCGTGGCCGTCGGGGTGGTCAGCGCCCGCGCGGTCCGGCGGTGCGTCTCCTACGAGGCCTGGTATCTGCTGCACCTCACCGCCTACCTTGCCGTGCTCCTGGTGTACTCCCACCAGACGGCGACCGGCGTGGACTTCGTCGGCCATCCGGTCAACCGGCTGCTGTGGCAGGGGATGTACCTGGCGGTCGCCGCCTGCCTGGTCATCTGGCGGCTGGTCCTGCCGGCGGTGGCCGTCGCCCGGCACCGGATGACGGTGGAGCGGGTGGTCCACGAGGCACCCGGGGTCGTCTCGGTCTGGATCCGTGGCCGTGACCTGCATCGTCTCGGCGCGGTGGCGGGGCAGTTCCTGTTGTGGCGGTTCGCCGCCCGCGGGCATCTCGTCAGCGCGCACCCCTATTCGCTGTCCGCCCCGCCGCGGCCGGACCGGCTGCGCATCACGGTCAGGGCCACGGGCGATCACTCCCGCGCGATCGCCCACCTGCGGCCGGGCACCCCGGTCGTGGCCGAAGGCCCGTTCGGGCACTTCACCGCCGAGCACGCCACCCGGGGCAGGACGCTGCTCGTCGGCGGGGGCAGCGGGATCGGACCGGTCCGGGCGCTCGCGGAGGACCTGCTCGCCCGCGGCGACGACGTCGTCGTGGTGCACCGGGTCAGCCGGGCGGACGATCTCATCCTGTGGCTGGAGTTCGAGAGGCTGGCCGGCAACGGACGGCTGATCGTCCACCGTGTGGTCGGTTCCCGGCGCGACCTCGGACACGACCCGCTGGCGGCGCGTTTCCTCGTCGCGGCCGTGCCGGACGTCGCCGAACGGGATGTCTTCGTCTGCGGCCCCCCCGGGATGACACGCGCGGTCGTCCAGGCGCTGCGCGGCCTCGGGCTGTCCGACAAGCAGATCCACACCGAGGAGTTCACGCTGAGATGAACGAGAATGCCGGAAAGCCCTACCGGGCGCGGCTCGGCTTCGCCGCGCTGATGGCGACCGTCGCCCTGGCTGTCGGCGCGAAGACCGCGACCGGGCCCGGCGAGCGGCCCGTGGCGCTCGCCGTCACGCCGGCCACAGTCGGGGCGAGCCAGCAGCCCGCCACGACGGGCGACCCGGCCCCGGCTCCGGCTCCGACGTCGGCTTCGGGTGACGGCAGCTCGACTTCGGCGTCCGGCGACGCCGGTTCGTCCGGTTCGAACTCCTCCGCTTCGAGCTCATCCGGACCAGACTCCGCCGGTTCGCCGTCGGGTTCGGGCCCATCGGGTACGGCCACCGCCCAGATAGTGACAGGCGACGCCGTGAGCACCCGCTACGGCTCC
This sequence comes from Protofrankia symbiont of Coriaria myrtifolia, assembly GCF_900634755.1. Lineage (NCBI taxonomy): Bacteria > Bacillati > Actinomycetota > Actinomycetes > Frankiales > Frankiaceae > Protofrankia > Protofrankia symbiont of Coriaria myrtifolia. The sequence goes on along the minus strand of NZ_CAAAFS010000333.1, from coordinate 8,555 downwards.
GTGCAGGTCCAGGTCGTCCTGAGCGGAAAGACGATCACTGATGTGGTGGCCCTGCGGCTACCGGACCGGGAGCGGCGTGATATTGAGATCAACAACTGGGCGGTGCCGATCCTGCGCCAGGAGGTGCTCGACGCCCAGAGCACCCGGATCGACACCGTCTCCGGGGCCTCCTACACCAGCTACGGTTACGCGCAGTCCGTCCAGTCCGCTCTGGACAGGGCCGGTGCCTAGCCGGCCGGGCCGGGTCCACGCCGAACCGGTGATGGGCACGGTCGTCAGCATCAACATCCGCCGCCCGCCCGGCGCCGCGGAACTTGGCCCGTCGGCACTGGACGCGGCGATCGCGGCGGCGGTCGCGGTGCTGCACCGGGCGGACGAGGACTTCAGCACCTTCCTGCCGAGCTCCTGGGTCTCCCGGCTGCGGCGCGGCGAGATCGGCCTCGACGACTGCCCGGACCACGTCCGTGAGGTGTACCGGACAGCCGACGCCTGCCGGGAGCGGACCGGCGGAAGCTTCGACCCGGCCTGGCGGACGGACGGCACCCTGGATCCGACCGGTCTGGTCAAGGGCTGGGCGGCCGATGCGGCATCCCGGGCGCTGACCGACGCCGGCGCCCCGGACCACTGCGTCAACGCGGCCGGGGACCTGCTGGTCCGGGGAGCCTCGGGGACGGGCCGGCCCTGGCGGGTCGGGATCGCCGACCCCTTCGAGCGGGCCCGGCTCGTCGCGGTGGTCGAAGGCACGGATCTCGCCGTCGCCACGTCCGGTGTCTCGGAGCGGGGCGGACACGTCGTCGACCCGCGCACCGGGACCCCGGCGAGCGCGCTGGCCTCGGTCACCATCGTCGGGGCGGATCTGACCCTGGCGGACGCCTACGCCACGGCCGCCCTGGCCGCCGGCCACGCCGCGCCGGCCCTGCTTGCCGATCTCGCCCGGCAGGGATGGGCCTGGCTGACGGTCGACGCCACCGGTCGGCTGGCCCGTTCGGCCGGCTTCCCCGGTCAGGTGGCCGCCGCCGCGTCCACGCCCTCCAACGGCGTCATACCGCCGGATACACGCCCGTCAGAGCGGCTTTCCTCCGTACCTGCCTGGTCCGCTCCCACCGCTGTCGGGCCCGGATGACCGGCCCGACGCGGGAGACGGGTGAGACTGGGCGGATGGAGCGTCCGCTCAAAGTCCTCGTCGTCGACGACGAGGAGGCGATAACCGATCTTGTCGTCATGGCGTTGCGCTACGAGGGTTTCGACGTGCACGCCGTGCATTCCGGACAGGCGGCGCTGACCCGGGTCGCGCTGTCGCCACCGGACCTGCTCGTGCTGGACGTCATGCTCCCCGACATCGACGGGTTCATGCTCTGTCAGCGGCTGCGTGGTTCGGGGCGGGGCATGCCGACCCTGTTCCTGACAGCCCGCGACGCCACCGAGGACAAGGTGCACGGGCTGACCCTCGGCGGGGACGACTACGTCACGAAGCCGTTCGCTGTCAGCGAGCTGGTCGCCCGGGTCCGCGCGATCCTGCGTCGGGCCGGGGCCGCCGACAGCACGCCCGGGCCACTGCGCTTCAGCGATCTCGAACTCGACCCGGAGACCCGAGAGGTGCGGCGTGGTGGGCGGCACGTGGAGCTGACCGCCACCGAGTACCGCCTGCTGCACTATCTGCTGGCGAACGCCCGCAAGGTGCTCACCCGGGCCCAGCTTCTCGACCACGTCTGGGGGCACGACTTCGGCGGGGAGGCGCGGGTCCTGGAGACCTACGTCAGCTATCTGCGGCGCAAGATCGACCCTGTTCCGCCATCGTTGATCCACACGGTGCGTGGCGTCGGTTACGTTCTGCGTCTGCCGCGTTGAGTGGACCGGTCATGTCGCTGCGCGCCCGGCTGCTGCTGGCTCTGGTGGGTCTGCTGGCGGTCGGCATGGCCCTCGGCGCGGCCGGTACACGCGGCGCGGTGGCGACCTACCTGCGCGGCCGGCTGGACCAGCAGGTACGCGATGCCCATCCGGTCATGGAACAGACGCTCCTGCGGGCCAGCGGATACGGTGACCGCGGCTCCGGCGACTCAGGTGGTTATGATCTTGGAGGGCGCGCTTCCGGCGGGGGCGACTCCGACGACCATGACCCGCGTTTCGGCAGCGCGTTCCTGGTCGGCACCTACGGGGCGTTGTACGACGGCAGCGGCCGCCGACTGGCCGAGACCAGCCCCAGTCCCAGCCCCGGCGGCCCGAGCACTCCGACCCGGCGTCCGAACGTCACACCGAATCTGCTCGCCACCGCGCAGACCCATCCGGACCTCGCGACCGTCCCGCTGTGGACGGTGCCCGCCCAGGGTGGCGGGAGCCGGTTCAGGGTGCTTGCCGAACGCTTCGACAACGCGGACGTCCTCGTCGTCGCCGTGCCGTTCACGGAGATGGACGCCACTCTCGACAACGTCACCAGGATCGAGATCGTCGCGAGTTCGGTGATGCTGGCCGCGCTGGCCATGTCGGCCTACGTCATCATCCGTCTTGGCCTGCGTCCCCTCATCAGGATCGAACAGACCGCGGACCTGATCGCACGGGGTGACCTGACGAAACGGGTCGCCGACGCCGACCCCCGCACCGAAGTGGGGCGGCTCGGGCTCACCTTCAACGCGATGCTCACCCGGATCGAGGCGGCCTTCCAGGCCCGTGAGGCATCCGAACGGCGGCTGCGCCGCTTCGTCGGGGACGCCAGCCACGAACTGCGGACCCCGCTGACCTCGATCCGCGGCTACGCCGAGATGTTCCACCGGGGCGCCGCGAACCGGCCCGAGGATCTCGCGACGGTCATGCGCCGCATCGAGGAGGAGTCCGCCCGGATGAGCGTCCTGGTCGACGACCTGCTGCTGCTCGCCCGGCTGGACCAGCGGCCGGTGCTGGAACGCCAGCCCGTCGATGTCTCGGCCATGGTCCGTGACGTCGTCACCGACGCCCGGGCGGTCAACCCGAACCGGACGATCGAGGACGAGGCGCCGCCGATCCTCGAGGTGGCCGGGGACGAGGGACGGCTGCGCCAGGCCGTCGGAAACCTCGTCCGCAACGCCGTGGTCCACACCCCGCCCGGCACCGCGATATCCGTTGTCGCGGCACCGGGCGGGGCCGGCGCCGCAGGCCCGGATCCGGCCGCCCACCGCGGCGTGGGCCCGGCGGAGGACAGCCGAACCGGTGAGGTCGTCATCTCGGTGATCGACCACGGGGACGGCGTCCCCGAGGACGCCGTCCCGCACCTTTTCGAACGTTTCTACCGGGCTGACACGGGTCGTTCCCGGGACGGCGGCGGGACCGGACTGGGCCTGTCCATCGTGGCGGCCGTCGCCGCCGCGCACGGCGGACGGGTTGAGTACCGGCCGACCCCGGGAGGCGGGGCGACCTTCCAGCTCATCCTGCTGCCATGGTGGGGAGACTCCCCGCCGGACGACGAGGTCACCGCGACGACATGACCGGCCGCGGGTCGTTTCCGGCGGGCATCAGAGCGCTCGCCTGACCGGATTCGTACCCCTGCCGGGTCCGACCGGGGATCGGGATGCGCTGATGACTGACCGACCTCGCCTATTCTGGACGTATGCCGGAGTCCGTTAACTTCGACCAAATAGCCGACCGTTACGACGAGACGCGGGGCGGGACCGAACGCGGGCGTCGTGTCGCCAGCGAGCTCGCGCCCCACCTGCCCGCCGGTGCCCTGCTGGAGATCGGGGTCGGCACCGGGCTGATCGCCAGCGTCTTCGCGGAGCATGGCTGGTCGGTGGCCGGTATCGATCTTTCCGAGCGGATGCTCGCCCACGCCCGCCGTCGCATCCCGGGGCGGGTCGCGCGAGCCGACGCCACGGCGATCCCCCTCACTGACGGCAGCGTCGACGCGTGCGTCGCCGTCCATGTCCTGCACCTCGTCGGGAACATACCGGCTGTTCTGCGTGAGGTCGCCCGGGTGCTGCGGCCAGGCGGCCGGCTCGCGGTCGCCGGCGCCGGGGAATCGACCGTCACCTCCGACATCTCGGAGATCATCCGGTCGATGAACGACGGGCTGTCGGATAGCTCACCGCGCCCGGATACTCCGGAGGCCGTCATCCACCTCGCGGCGGAGAACGGTCTGCGGCTCGTCGCGGACTTCGCCATCGACCGCTCCGGCGGGCCGGCGACTCCGGCGGCCGTCGTCGATCAGATCCAGCGCCGGACGTGGTCGCAGCTGTGGGATCTCCCCACCGAGAAGTGGGCCACGTTCGTCGAACCCGCGCTCGACGCGCTGCGTACTCTCCCGCATCCCAGCCGGCCCCGGCCGACCGGGGCGAGGACGCCCTCGCTCGTCTTCGAGAATACCGGTCTGTCAGCCGCCTGATCTGCGGACTGGCGGGTTTCCGTCCAGACGGTTCTTCCCGCGGCGACGGTGAGCGTCAGTGGATGGCGGACAGCGCCTGGTTGACCGCCGCGGCGTCGAACCGCTCTGGGGCGAAGTCGATGGCGTTGTCGACGCCCAGCCATTCCAGCTTCTCGTCGTGCTCGGGGTGGTCGGGATTCTTCAGCACCTGCAGCAGCTCGACATACCCCCAGATACCGCCGCAGTCCTCCGGTGGAGCGGCGCGGCGCCCGCCGGTGCAGCGGGGATAGCGCACCGCCGGGTCCGGGCTGAAAACCTTCTCCACCAGGACGTCGTGTTCCCAGCTGTCGCCGAAGTCGTAGGTGTAAAGAATCCTGTCGTTCGAGCTGTGTGCGACCTGTTCCAGCGTCACCGCCGCCTCGGCGCGGTAGCCCAGCTCCGCGTCGGGGCTGCCGAAACTGCCGTACCGGGTCTCGAAGACATGCAGATGGGAGTCGTACCAGCCGAACGCGGCCTGGATGACGCTGTGCAGCCGGTCGAGACGGATGTCGGCGGGCACCTCCAGCCGGCGCCAGATCGGCGGTTTCGTACCACGCAGACCCACTTTGATCTGGTAGGTCGGCGCCGGCCCGGCTGCCTTCTTCCGTTTCGCCGGCAGTGCCGCCGACGGCGCGATGCTGGGCGGGGCCAGTGCGAAGCCGTCAGGAATCAGCACGGGGCCACCGGATGTTGGCAGCGGCCGGCCGCCGCGAACGAGGTCCGCGCCGCCTGCCCGCCGCTCCAGCAGCGTCAGGCCGGGGGCGAGGCCAGGGTCGAGGTCGAGGCCGTCCTCGTCGTCGTCGGTGGGATGCGGCGCGGGCGGCCTGCCGGGCTCCGGCAGGGTTGCCAGCCGGGCCCGTAGCAGCATTGCCAGGGCCGGATAGGCCGGGCCGTCGTTGTCGTCATCGCCGTCGAGAAATTCGGCCAGGTTGAGAGCGACGTCGCCCGCGTCGTGCACCGCCCGTGCGGCGAGGGCGTTCTCGGCCTGCCAGCGGAACTCCTCCGGGCTCAGGCTCTCGGTCCTGATCCGGATGCCGTCGGCACTGGCAACGGTATGCAGCATTTCGACTGCGTCAGATAGCTTGTCGGCGTCGAGGACGAGAATGTCGACGGCGGCGCCGCAGTCGTTGTGATCGACATTGATGATGACGGCGTGCCCGCGTCCCGCTCGATGGAACGAGCAGACCAGCATCGACGCTTCTCCTTGGTCGTCGTTCAGGCGCTGAAAGTCACCGGCCGTCACCGGTGCCTCCAGTTCGTCCGCCCATACCGGGCGGACGATGCCGTCCTCGACCAGACGGTCGGCGGCGTCGCCCGCGGCCGTGCCGAGGCGGCCTGGCGCGACGGAACCGATCGCCAGCAGCGTCGCCAGCGCCTCCGCGGTGCCCGCGGTTTCCAACGCCGGGACAAGCCCGCGGACGAACGCCTCCTCGGCCTCCTCACCGATCAGGTCACCGGCCGAGAGCAGCGTCGCGCCGAGAGCTTCCGCCTCCATCGGGTCGTCAACGGTGAGCAGAAGCTCCCCGCTCGCGAGCAGCCCGTCGATGACCAGATCCAGCTCGTCGCCGCCCGAACACTGCGGGCAGTCGCAGGCGTCCAGCGTGTCCGGGGTGTCCGACGTGGGCGGCACAGTGGGGCGTGACCCGCTCCTGGCGTCCCTGGAGGAAGTCCTCCGTCTGCTCCCGCGGCCACGGCTGGTGGGGCTCATAGGGCAAGTCTGCCCCCATCCGCCGCGCCCGACTCGTCCGGTACCGCATGGCCCGCCGGGCAGGCTCGTCCGGCGCAGATCTCGGCACACTCGCGCCGAACAGTAGACGATGCCGGCGAATGGCAGATCATGCGAACGATGATCGAACGCGCCCCGACCCATCCCGCCTACGCCGAGCTCAAGGAGTTCCTTTACCAGGAGAGCTCGCGGGTCCTCGACGAGATCGTCCGGGCCGGGATCGCGCGCGGCGAACTCGACCCCCGGCTCGATCCCTCCCGGGCGATCGACCAGCTCGCCGGACCGTTGATCTACCGGCGTCTCCTCACCGGACGAACCTTCACCGAGGCCTATGTGCGCGATCTCGTTGACGACTTCCTGCACGCCCACCGACCGCACCGGTGACGAGGAAGCCCGGACCCCCTGTCGAAGAGGGACTGTCCCCTGTGTCGAGTTGGAACCAGACGGTCTTGCCGGTGTGGGTGGGGCGGGCACCCCAGCGGGTGGCGAGTTCGGCAACGAGTTGGAGGCCGCGGCCGCCTTCGTCGTCGGCGGTGGGGTTGAGCAGGCGGGGGACGCGGCTGTCCCCGTCGGCTATCTCCACGTAGAGGGCGTGCTGGCCGCGGCGGAGGGTGAGGTGGCTGGGGGTCTCCGCGTAGCGGATGGCGTTGGTGACCAGTTCGCTGACGAGGAGTTCCACCAGGTCGGCATGCTCAGACAGCTCCCAGGCGTCGAGGGCGGTGACGGTGATGTCGCGGGCGGTCTTGGCGGCTCGGGGGTCGGGGGACAGGACGTTGGTGCAGACCGTCGCGGCGGTGGCGGCGCGGATGAGGAGGAGTGCGACGTCGTCGTCGTAGCCGCCGGTGCGGTCGATGAGGGTGAGCAGACGGTCGGCTGTGGTGTGCAGCAGGTTGCCCGAATCGGCGAGGGCGGCCTGCAGTCGTCGGGTGCCTTGGTCGATGTCGATGGTGGGGGATTCGACAAGCCCGTCTGTGTAGAGGGCGAGGGTGGTGCCGGGCGGGAACGGGTAGCGAACGTCGGTGAAAGTCTGGCTGGCGACACCGAGGACGATCCCACCGGCGTCGTCGAGGAATTGGACGTCGGCGTGCGGGTTGACAAGGGCGGGAGGTAAGTGGCCGGCGTTGGAGACCGTGATGGTGGCCGTCGCAGGTTCGAAGATGGCGTAGATGCAGCTGACCATCGGCGCCGTCGGTGCCGGCGCCGATGGTCTGGACAAGGTCGTCGAGGTGGGTCAGCACGTCGGCGGCGGGCAGGTCGAGAGCGGCGAAGGCACGGACCGCGGCACGGACCTGCCCCATCACGGCGGCGGCGGTCAACCCGCGTCCCATGACGTCGCCGATGACGAGCGCGACCCGGCCGGCGGACAGCGGAACGACGTCGAACCAGTCACCGCCGACCTCGGTGCCCGCGGTGCCGGGCTCGTACCGCCAGGCGAGGTCCAGGCCCTCGACCTCGGGCAGGCCGCCAGGCAAAAGCCCGCTTTGCAGGGTGAGCGCGGCTCTGCGTTGGCGGTCGTAGGCGCGGGCGTTGGCAACCGCGTTGGCGATCCGGCTGCCCACTTCGGCCGCGGTCTGGACATCTGGCTGGGTGTAGGTCCGCCCGGAGAGCCCGAGACCGAGGAAGATCGTCCCGTGGTATTCGTGTCCGGCCAACAGCGGCACCGCTATGCCGTGACGAACGGCGGCGAGGATGTACCCGAAGTACTTCTCCCGGTCCGGATGGTGCGTCGCTCGGATAGTCCGGTCGTCCAGGTCGAACCGGACGGGCTGACGCATGGCCAGCGCACGATACGCGGGATGGTCCGGGTCGAGATGAAAGACTATGTCCGAAGGGACCTCTGGGGGCATGGGGGCCACACCAGGCGTGTTCGCTCCGACAACCCGGCGTTGTTGCAGGCTGGCCGGCCTGGCGTCGGGGTCCAAGGGCTCGTTGGTGAGGAAGAGTTCGCACCAGTCGGCGAATTCCGGGACCAGGAGCTCGACCATCCCTTCCAGCGTTGCCGTCAGGTCCAGCGACGCCCCGACCAGCCCGCTGGCCCGGCTCAGCAGCCGCAGCTTCCGCTCGACCGTGTCCCGCCCGGCCTCCGCCCGGCGCTGCTCGGTCACGTCGACCACCGCCACGCCCACGGCCACAGTGATCTGGTCCGGGCTGGGGATCGGGTAGTGGGAGACCCGCCAGACGTGCTGGTCAGGCCAGGTCGTGGGGGTTGCGCCGGTGATCTCGACGTCGATGATCGGCTGTCCGGTGGCGAACACCCGCCGGATCACCTCCCACGCCTGAGGTTCGACGCCGGGCAGCAGCTCGGACAGGGCCTCGCCGCCCAGGTCGTCCGCGGACAGACCGTTCATTATACGTATCGCCCGGTTCATCCGGAGGACCCGCAGCTCCCGGTCGACGATCAGCAGACCGATCGGAGCCATCTCGAACAACTGTGCGACGAACGTCGACCCGTCCGGCGCGGTC
>NZ_CAAAFS010000332.1:0-4394 GCF_900634755.1 Protofrankia symbiont of Coriaria myrtifolia | reverse complement strand
TAGGATCCCGTCGTCGGCGGCGAGCCGACAGGATGTCAGAAAGCCGAACATGCTGGTACCGTTCTTGCGTAGGAAGAAGTCCACCATCCCGGTGCTGAACTCGTGGCGGCGCGCGGCCGGGACGCTGATAGCGTCCATTCCCTGGGACATGAGATGGCCATTCATCATGTAGCGCGCGGTGCGCTTGTCGCCGTCGTAGTAAAATTGTTGCAGCGAGCCGAAGAGAAAGTAGGCGACTGCTTGCTCGAACTCGTCGTCGATTTCGGTGGAGAGGAACTCCAGCCCCTGAGAGAAGATGCGGCGCAGGTTCCCGCCTCCGTGCTCGGTGGCGGGCGGTAGGTAGCGGCCGTGTTGTCCGAGGCTGACTCCAGGGGTGAGTGTCTCTCTGCCTTCGCCGCGGAAATGGCCTGACTCCAGTTCCTCGTCTCGAGCGAGCAGAAACTGGAGCCTGTCGGAGACCTCCTTGGACAATCGGAAATCGTGCGTTCTGACGAGCCGGCCGAGCTCGCTCGCTGCCTCGGCGAGGTTCAGGATCTGACGTTCGTCGCTGATCTTCCGTCCGCCGACGGTGATTCCGTCCAGCAGCGTCTGGACCTCGGGGTAGGTGAACGGGTTGCCCTCGAGCACCGCCGCGTCCCACACGTACTCCGGCAGCGACCGGTGGAACCGCCAGACGGCGCGCTCGACCGAGAATCGCGGAATATCCCGGCTCACCGCGGACCGATCCCAGGTGAATCCGAGGGCGCCCAGCATCGTCCCGCTCGTCGCCACGAATCGCACCTCCTCGGATCGTACGTGACCCGCACGTACCGCGAGCCATGCCGGTGATCCAACGATACGGCGGCCACCGGGATCTCAGAGTGTCCGGCAGGCCGGCCTGCCGGAGCTGGTTGGGTCACACGTCGAGTCTCGGCGATAATGCGGAGCGGAAACCGGCGGACGCCGTGCCGCGCGCCCGGTTCGTGCCAGGGCGCCTCCAGCAACGGCTGTGTCACGGACTGGTCGGGGACGGCGGCGACGATCCTGTCGGTCCGTTCGCGCTGACATCGCCCACCGGGCCGCTGACCGACGGTCCGCCGGCGCGGGAGGCCGCGAAAGCCCGGGTGGTGGCCGACCGGTGGCACGTCGGGTTCACCGACATCAGCGGCGGGCAGGGGATGCTCGGGCAGGTCGAGGGCCGCACGGCGACGACGTCGCGTACTGGCTCGCCAGCCAGCCAGCCGGCGGCCTGGCGTGACCGGGTCCGGTACGTCGCGGTCGACATGTGCACCGTGTTCGTCTCCGCGGTCCGCCGGTACCTGCCCCACGCCGAGCTGGTCGTCGACCACTTCCACGTCGTCAAACTCGCAGGCGACGCCATCGCGGAGGTCCGCCGCCGCGTCACCACCACGACCCGGGGCAGACGCGGACGCGACAGCGAGCCCGAATGAAAGATCCGTAACCTGCTGCGCCGCAACCCAGATCGCGGATTCGATGTTCTTCATCCGCCCCGTTCTTCATCCGCCTCGATGTCGATCTTGATGTCGGGGCGTAAAGCGGCTAGCCACTCAGTGCGATGAACCGCTTGAGCTTGCCTGTCGAGGCGTGCCGGGGGATCTGCTCAACGACGCTTACGCCGATGTCGGGATTCGTAAGTCCATACGGCCGCAGCGAGAAAGCCAGTGCCGCGGCTACCGCGGCGGTGTCGGGTGACCCGACCACGAGCACGTCCGCCCCGCTCGCGGTCTGACGCACCTGATACTCCGAGATCAGCGGGTCGGTACCCAGCACGTGCCGGAATGCGCTCGCCGGGACTATTCGCCGCCCGTAGCGGAAGTCGTCGTCACGCCGACCGACGATGTCGGCGACGCGCGGCATCGAACTGCCGCATACGCAGCGGCCGGGCCGCAGCGTGATCTCGTCACCGAGGTCATAGCGAATAAACGGGAACGTGCGCCCCGCGAGCCCGGTCGCGAGCGTGCGCGCCGCCGGCTCATCGGGGGCGACCGAGCGCCCGGCCGCATCGACCCGCTCGAGGATCACCTCGTCCTCGCAGATGTGAAGGCCGTCGCCGTGGCCGCAGCCGACCGCCTGGACGCCGATCTCGGTCGAGCCCCACAGGTTGTGGACGGGGGCACCCCAGGCGGTGTCGATCGCATGGCGGTCCTGTGCGCTGAGCGGCTCGGAGTTGGTGCTCACACGAACCGGCCGGATATCGAGCTCTCCCACGATCGCGGCCTGGGCGAGGCGGCCGATCATCGAGGCGTAGCCCACGAGATGGGTCGGCCGCGCGTCCGCCACCGCGTGCAGCACCTGATCGAACGGCGCCGCCGCCGGAATCACGACGGTCTGCATCGACGGTCTGGTCGCGACGTCGAACAACGGCGTGCTGGCGTGTGGCGGCTCGCCGGCCTCCACCACGGCCAGTCGCACCGGGCGGCCGGCCGAGCCGGAAGCGCGCTCGCCACGCGCCTGCCATCGCCAGGCGAGACAGGCGAGCGTGACGAACTGCTCCCAGTCCCATACGTAGACGCCGCGTACACCGCTTGAGCCGCCCGAGCCGAATACCTGGAGTCCCGCGGGCGTGTAGGAGAACCAGCCCTGCTGGGCCAGTACCCGCTCGGCGCCCGCACGGTCGATATCGGGCGTGGCGACGATCCTGTCCCATTCATCCTGGATATCCTGCTTGACCATGGCTGGCAGCCGTGCGAGGTCGTCGACCGTCGCCGTGGCCGGGTCGATGTCGGCCATCCGGGCCGCGTGGAACGGCGAACGCTCGCGTGCGAACCCCAGCAACGACCGGAGTCGTTCGGTGCGGTAGTGCTCGATTCGCTGGCGCGGCCACGCCAGCCGCGCCATATGGTCCTCGATCGCGGCCTGCACAGCGCTCAGGTGCGCTGCGCGCAGACGCTGGTAGGCCGCCTTGGGGTCCTCCCGGGACACGCACACAGTGTCGGCCACGAGCGGCGGTCACGCCAGCCGCGCGGCGGCGGCAGTGCGCCAGCGGCCGGCACCGTCAGGGCAATGGTTCGAAATAGCGTCGGGGCCAGTCAGGTGGAGACCGTCTCCATCGGGACGTGTAGAACGGCGAAGCGGGCCAGCCAGAACCGCGGTCTCGATCCCGGCAGCAGGCGGCCCTTGGCGCGGCAACGACCGGCCGCGGGATCTACAGACTGTCCGGAGGCAGGACAGCGCCGGTGAGCAGCGCGGGCGCGAGAACGCGGCCCAACTCCTCGGTCGACCGGATGATCGCGTGGTGCGCCGAGATCTTTTCGTCGAGCGCGTCGAGGAGATCGGCGATCGCGTGCTGTGTCTCCCACGGGGGCAGGGCGAGCGGGAGGTCGCCCAGGGTTCCGGCGGTGACGGTCGGAACTACGGCTCCGGTGACGCGCTGGGCCAGCCAGTCCTGGACCATGGGCTGGCGAAGGTAGTGGTTCAGATATCGGGGGAGTACCGCGGCATGGGGGCGCAGGAACAGGCAGGCGCCGCCGAGCAGCCAGCCGGTGTGTTCTGGACCGGCCAGGGCGTGGCGCCTACCGTTGCCGACCCGGGTGCACACGATGTCACCCTCCCGCAGGGCGTAGCGTTTCATCCGGTCCGCTGCCTCGGGCCGGATGGTGACACAGCCGTCGGCGACGATCCGGTCGTCCTGAATGCTCTTCGGAGTGACCATCCGGACTCCGTGGGAAGCACGGTCGGCGGGGCGGAAGGTCGCGCCGGACGGTCCGGCCTGCACCTGGCATGCGTCGCCGAGCAGGAGCCGGTGCCAGGTGTCGGGCACCGGGCCGATCAATGCGCTCACAGGTTCATCCATCTCAGGTATCGGGCGACCGTGGCGTCCGCGTCCGCGGCTCGGCGCTCGTGCCGGTCCAGGTACCGGGAGAGATCGCGCAGGCTGGCCGTGACCGCGTGGACGTCGATGCGGGTCGGGCCGGCGGCGACGTAAGGGCCCGGGGCGAGGCGGTAGGCCCGGTCGCGGATCTGCTCGGAGGTGGCCGTGGCGGCGAAGCCCGCGACCGCGCGGTACGTGCCGGGGCGGCTGCCCTTCCAGTCCTGGTAGGCACCGGTGATCCTGGCGACGTCGTCGTCGGTCAGGATCCGGTAGTCGCGATCGATGACGGTGCCGACCGCGGTGGCGTCGACGAAGAGCACGTCGCGGCGGCTGTCGCGGCTCGGCCTGCGCAGCACCCACAGGGTCGCCGGGGCGGAGGTCTCGCGGAACAGACGGCTGGGGAGGGCGACAACACACTCCACCACCCCGTCTTCGATCATGTTGGTGCGGATGGTCACCTCCGCGGGATTGTCGGTGGTTGCGGCGCTGTGGGGCATGATGACCACCGCGCTGCCGCCGTCGTCGAGGAGGAGGGCGGCGTACTGCAGCCAGGCGAAGTTGGCGTTGTGCCGGGGTGGTGGGC